>JAISIU010000067.1 GCA_031261885.1 Bifidobacteriaceae bacterium | reverse complement strand
AGCAGCGTCAACAACCCCAACGTCGGAATGGCCCGCCCCGCCCCAGCGACGGCCGCCACCGTGGCACGGCCCCGCCGCCGATGCCCCACCCACACACCGAGCGGCAACGCGATGACGGCCGCCACCGCGACAATCACGAGCGTCAACACCACATGCTGCGCCAACCGGTGGGCGATGCCGTTCGCCCCGGCCCAATTCTGGGCGGACACCAACCAGCGCACCGCCTGGGTGACCCACGTCATCGGACACCCCCCTTCCCGGAGGAGGGTGCGGCATCGGACACGGAAATCACGGTGGACGATGCCGGACCGCCGGGCGCGCCGTCATCGCCGGCCGTCCCGTCCCCGGCCGGGCGGCCGCCATCAGCGGGGGAACCGCCGGACGTGCGGCGCGGCCGGGCCCACGGAGTGAGCGCCCGCGCGATAAGCCGGACCACGGCATCGAGCGCGAGGGCCAGCAGCACGGTCAGGATCAACCCGGTGGCGACCTCCCAGACGATGCCGCGCTGGAAACCATCCGTGAACAACGTGCCGAGCGAATCGATCCCGACCAGCGAACCGATCGTGACGAGCCCCACCGTGGACACCGCGACCACGCGGACCCCGGCCGCGATCACGGGCACCGCCAGCGGCAGATCGACCCGCCACAGCAACGCCCGCCTGGAGAAGCCGACCGCGACGGCCGCCCGGCGGACATCCGGGTCGACGGCCCGGAAGGCATCGGCCGCAGTGCGGACCAACAACGCGACACCATAAGCCGTGAGCGCGATCACGATGGTCGCGCCGGAACGCAACGGCACACCGAAAATCGCGGGAATCACGATCAGCAGCGGCAACGACGGAATCGCGTACAGCAACCCGGCCAACGTCAGAACCAGGCCACCGGCCCGGGGCGCGCGAAACGACAGCCGGCCCAGCGGCACCGCGATCAGGATGCTCGCAAGGATCGCGGGCAGGCTCAGCGCCAGATGGAGGCCCAACAGGTGGAACACCTGGGGCCAGGCGTGGGACAACCAAAGCATCTGCGCGGCCTCTAGCGGAGGACCCCGGCCGGACGGCCGTCGGCGTCCACCACGAGACGCCGGCCGGCCCGGTCCACCACCGTCAACGTGCGGTCGGCACGGTCCGCGCCGATGAAACCGCGCACGAACCCGTCCTGGGGATTGGCCAACAACTCCGCCGGCGTGCCGACCTGCGCCAAATGGCCGCCCTGCCGCATCACGGCCACGGTGTCGCCGAGCCGGAACGCCTCGTCGATGTCATGGGTCACGAGCAGCACGGTCTTACCGAGGTCTTGTTGCAGACGCCGCAACTGGTCCTGGAGCTCGCGGCGGACCAACGGGTCGACGGCGCCGAACGGCTCATCCATGAGCAGGACGGCCGGGTTCGCGGCCAGCGCCCGGGCCACACCCACCCGCTGGCGCTGGCCGCCCGACAACTCGCTCGGGTAGCGCGCACCGAGCCCCGGGTCGAGGCCCACGCGTTCCAGCAGCGTGGCGGCGCGGGCGCGGGCCTCACGCCGCCTGGTCCCCTTGAGAACGGGAACGGTCGCGACATTGTCCAGCACGGTGCGGTGCGGCAGCAGGCCGCCCTCCTGCAGCACGTAGCCGATCGAACGGCGCAGCTCCACCGCGTCGCCTTGAGCCACGTCGCGGCCCTCGACGAACACCGCGCCGGAAGTCGGCTCAACCATGCGGTTGACCATGCGCAACAGCGTGGTCTTGCCCGAACCGGACGGGCCGACCAACACCGTGATGGCCCCCGTGGCCGCAGTCAGAGAAAACCCGGCCACGGCCTGGGTGCCGCCCGGGTAGGTCTTCGAAACGTTCCGGAACTCGATCACGCTGCCTCCCATTCGGGTGTGCGGCCGGGGCGTCCACAGCGATTGCGGACCGGCACGCCCGGGCAGCGGTGATCAGGGCCGGCGGGGGCGAGCCGTTCCCAGTTTAGGGAGTCCCGCGCCCTCGCCGCGCGCCAGCTCCGGGGGTTTCCGATAGCATCGCGGAAGTTCCAGACCCCCAAGAATGGACTTCGTCATGACACCGCCTCGCCGCGCCCGCCGCGTTCAGCGCGCCCACCGCACCACACACGTATGCCCCGCGCGACGCATCCGCCGCGCCCGCCGGGCCGCCGGCCTGCTACTCGCGGCCACGGCCGTCATCGGACTTGTCGGCTGTTCCTCGGGCGACCCGCTCGGCACCGGGTCCGGTGCGCCCAAGGCGACGGCCTCGGCCGGCTCGGGCGCCGGAGCGGGCAACAGTGCGGGCGCCGCCGCGAAGAAGACCATCGTGGTCGGCTCGCAGGACTACTACTCGAACGAGATCGTCGCCGAAATCTACGCCCAAGCGCTCGAGGGCGCGGGCTACACGGTCCAACGCGACATGCGGATCGGGCAGCGCGAGGTCTACCTGCCGCAAATCGAAGCCGGCAAGATCGACCTGTTCCCCGAATACACCGGGCCGCTCCTGCAGTACTGGCAGCCGAACACACCGGCGCGCAGCGACCAGGACGTGTACACCGCGCTGAAGGCCGCCACACCGGCCGGCCTGCGCGTGCTCGACGAGGCCGCGGCCACCGACCAGGACTCCTACGTGGTGACCAAGGCGTTCGCGGACAAGTGGGGGCTGACCTCGATCCAGGACCTCGCGAAGGTCAAGGGCAAACTCGTCATGGGCGCCAACTCCGAGGCCCAGACCCGGCCCAACGGGCCCAAGGGCATCAAGTCCGCCTACGGCATCACGGTCGGGTTCACGCCGATCGAGGACAGTGGCGGCCCGCTCACCGTCAAGGCCCTGAAGGACGGCTCGATCCAGTTCGCGATCATCTACACCGCGGACCCATCCATCAAGAAGGACAACCTCGTCACGCTCCAGGACACCAAGGGCCTGTTCCTGTCCTCACACGTGGTGCCGCTGGCCTCGAACAACATCGACGCGCGCGCCGCCCAGATCATCAACAAGGTGAGCGCCCAGATGAGCCAGGACGAGCTGATCGACCTCAACACCCAAAGCGTCGACGACCAACTCCCCGCCGCCACGATCGCGAAAGACTGGCTGGCCAAACACCCCGTCGGCTAGCGCCGACGACGTCAGGCCGGAAGGCCTCCCACGGCGGCTATGGCCTTGGCGGCGATGTCGTGGCGGTAGTGGGAACCGGCCAGGTTGATGCGCGCCACACCGAGGTAGGCGTTGTGCTGGGCCGTCGCGAGATCCGCGCCGAGCGCGATGACGGAGATGACGCGGCCGCCGGCGGAGACGAGATGGCCGTCGGCGTCGAAGGCCGTGCCGGCGTGGAGCACGTAGGCGGTGCCGCTGGCCTCGACCTCGTCGATGCCCTCGATGCGGTCGCCCGTGATGGGCCGGCCCGGATAATTGGCGGCGGCCACGACCACGCAGACGGCCGGGTCTTCCTTCCAGACGAGCGGCGGCAGCTCCGCGAGGTGGCCCGTTGCGGCCGCCATGAGCGCCTGATCGAGCGGGCTCTTGAGCCGGGCCAGGACGGCCTGGGTCTCGGGGTCGCCGAACCGGACGTTGAACTCGACTACCCTGACGCCCTTGCTCGTGAGGTCGAGGCCGCAGTAGAGCAGGCCCTGGAACGGGGTGCCGCGCCGGGCCATCTCCGCGAGGGTCGGCTTCGCGACCGTGTTCACGACCTCCTCGACAATGCTGGGCGGCGCGATCGGCACGGGTGAGTAGGCGCCCATGCCGCCGGTGTTCGGGCCAAGATCGCCATCGTTCACGCGCTTGAAGTCCTGCGCCGGGGCCAGCGGTACCACCGTGGTGCCGTCGCACAGGCAGAACAGGGACAGTTCGGGCCCGTCGAGGAAGTCCTCGACGACGACGGCCGCGTCGCCGCCACGGGCCAAGATGTCATTGCCGTGGGCCAGCGCCTCGGCGCGGTCGCTGGTCACGACCACCCCCTTGCCGCCGGCCAGGCCGTCATCCTTCACCACGTAGGGCGCGCCGAACCGGTCGAGCGCGGCCTGGAGCGCCGCGTCATCGTGCACGGTCACGGAGTCCGCGGTGGGCACGCCGGCGGCGGCCATGATCTCCTTGGCGAAGGACTTGGAACCTTCGAGCTGCGCGGCCGCCTTGCTGGGGCCGAAGCAGGCGATGCCGGCGCCGCGCACGGCGTCCGCCACACCCGCCACGAGCGGCGCCTCGGGGCCGACGACGACGAGGTCAACGGCCAGCTCGCGCGCCTTCTGGGCGACGGCGGCCGGGTCCTGGATGTCGAGCGTGACGAGCTCGGCGATCTCGGCGATACCGGGGTTGCCGGGCGCGGCGAACAGGGTGAGGTCGGTCTTGGCCGTGGCTTTGAGGGAGCGGGCGATGGCGTGTTCACGGGCCCCGCCGCCGAGGATGAGGATTCTCACGTTTCAAGCGTAGCGGCGACGCCCCGGCATCGTGCACCCCGCAAGTCCCTGTGTCCGTGGGAGCGAAAGTCTCCCCGAACATACGACACCCCCTCGACCGCACCAGTCTGCAAGTCGAGGGGGTGTCTTCATTCCTTAGAGACGAAGGTCACCTAAGGAGCCCAAGATGGGACGATGTCACTTCTTCGCGGCCTGGAGGCGGCTCCGAAGCGCTTCGAGCTGTTCCTTCATCTCAGCCGGCAGGTGCGAGCCGAACTGGGCGAAGTACTTCTCCGTGTCCTCGGTCTCGGCGAGCCAAGCGTCCGGGTCCACGGCGAACAGCTGAGCCAGCTGGTCTTCCGTGATGTCGAGGCCGGAGACGTCGAGGTCACCCTTCTTCGGCACGTTGCCGTTCGGGGCCTCGTCGGCCTCGAGCTCGCCGGAGACGCGGCCAGCGGCCCACTTGAGGACACGAGCGTTGTCGCCGAAGCCCGGCCACAGGAAGTTGCCGTCGGCGTCCTTGCGGAACCAGTTGACCTGGTAGATGCGCGGCGCCTTGTCGCCGAGCTTCTTGCCCATGTCCAGCCAGTGCTGCCAGTAGTCAGCCATGTTGTAGCCGCAGAACGGCAGCATGGCGAACGGGTCGTGGCGCAGCGCGCCGACCGTGCCCTCAGCGGCAGCCGTCTGCTCGGACGCGACGTTCGCGCCGAGGAACACGCCGTGCTCCCAGCTGAGGGACTCGGTGACGACGGGCACGTTGCTGGCGCGGCGGCCGCCGAACAGGATGATGTCGACCGGCACGCCCTTCGGGTCGTTGAACTCGGGCGCGACGACCGGGCACTGCTGGGCCGGGGCCGTGAACCGGCTGTTCGGGTGCGCGGCGTTGCGGCCGCAGCCCGGGGTCCAGTCGTTGCCCTGCCAGTCGATGAGGTGCGCGGGCTCCTCGTCCGTCATGCCTTCCCACCAGACGTCGCCGTCGTCGGTCAGCGCGACGTTCGTGAAGATCGTGTTCTCCAGCATGGAGAGCATCGCGTTCTTGTTCGTCTTCATCGAGGTGCCGGGGGCGACGCCGAAGAAGCCGGCCTCGGGGTTGATGGCGTAGAGGCGGCCATCGGGGCCCGGGCGCATCCAGGCGATGTCGTCGCCGACCGTCTCGGCCTTCCAGCCGGGCAGCGCGGGGACGAGCATGGCGAGGTTGGTCTTGCCGCAGGCGCTCGGGAAAGCACCCGTGACCACGTAGGTCTTGCCCTCGGGGCTGGTCAGCTTCAGGATCAGCATGTGCTCAGCCATCCAGCCCTGGTCGCGGGCCATGACGCAAGCGATGCGCAGCGCGTAGCACTTCTTGCCGAGCAGCGCGTTGCCGCCGTAACCGGAGCCGTAGGACCAGATCTCGCGCGTCTCCGGGAAGTGCGTGATGTACTTCTCGTCGTTGCACGGCCAGGCGACGTCCGGACGGGTGTGGCCGGCGGCGTCGATGAGCGGATAGCCGACGGAGTGGACGCAGGGCACCCACTCGGCGTCTTCGGTGATGAGGTCGAGCGCGGCCTTGCCCATGCGGGTCATGATCTTCATGTTGCAGACCACGTACGGGGAGTCGGTCAGCTCGATGCCGAGCTTGGAGATGTCGCCGCCGAGCGGGCCCATCGAGAACGGGACCACGTAGAGCGGACGGCCGCGCATGCAGCCCTCGAACTTCTCGGCGAGGGTCTTGCGCATGTCGGCGGGAGCGACCCAGTGGTTGGTCGGGCCGGCATCCTCTTCCTTCTCGCAGCAAATGAACGTACGGGCTTCGACGCGCGCGACGTCGGACGGGAGGGAGCGGGCGAGGAAGCTGTTGGGCCGCTTCTCCGGGTTCAAGCGGATCAGCATGCCGGACTCGACCATCTGGTCGGTCAGCCGCTTCCATTCCGCTTCGGAGCCGTCGCACCACACGATCTCAGTCGGCTGCGTCTTCGTGGCGACGTCGGAGACCCACTGGATCAGCTTCATATTCTTAGTCGGGGCGTTCGCCGCGATGGCGGCGACGGAGGTGTCAGCAACACTCATGTGCTTGTTTGACCTTCCTCATTCTTCTAGGCGTTGATACCGGTGGAATTTGTAGATTCACCGCTCTTCACACTAGTGCCCGGGGCGTCCCCGGACAGGTACTTTGGTCCGCATCCGGGGGTAAAGACCCAGTGAAGATTTTCATACGGTACCGCAACACCCCGTCATCGTGCGCTTAAAGCGGAACCGACCGTGGTTGGACCGCCACACGGTGTACGATGCCGCCGCCTTCCGTTCTCCGGGACGGCGGCCGGGTCTTCAGAACTGCAGCGGATGGCGCACGACGGTGGCGTCGCGCGCCGGGCCGACGCCCACCGCGGAGACCGGCGCGCCGCACATGTCCTCGATCGCCTCGACGTAGGCGCGGGCGTTGGCCGGCAGGTCCGAGAACTCGCGGACGCCCGTGATGTCCTCCGTCCAGCCGGGCAGGTACTCGTAGATCGGCTTGGCGTGGTGGATGTCGCTCTGCGAATAGGGCAGCTCGTCGTGGCGGACGCCGTCGACGTCGTAGGCGACGCACACCGGGATCTTGTCCCAGCCCGTCAGGACGTCCAGCTTGGTCATGACGAAATCCGTGACGCCGTTGACACGCCTGGCGTAGCGCGCGACCGGGGCGTCGAACCAGCCGCAGCGGCGCGGCCGCCCGGTGGTGGTGCCGTACTCGTGGCCGATGGCGCGCAGCTTCTCGCCGTCCTCGTCCAGCAGCTCCGTGGTGAACGGGCCCGCGCCGACGCGCGTGATGTAGGCCTTCGCGACCGCGATCACCTTGTCGATGCGGTTCGGGCCGACGCCGGAACCTGTGGCGGCGCCGCCGGCGCAGGCCGAGGAGCTCGTCACGAACGGGTAGGTGCCGTGGTCGACGTCCAGCATCGTGGCCTGGCCGGCCTCGAATAGGACGGTCTGCCCGCGGTCCAGCGCGTTGTTCAGCAGCAACGAGCAGTCCACGACCATGGGCCGGATCCGCTCGGCGTACGCCTCCAGCTCATCCGTCACCTCGTCGACGGAGATGGCGCGGCGGTTGTACACCTTGACGAGCAGGTGGTTCTTCTGCATGAGCGCGCCCTCGATCTTCTGCCTGAGGATCGAGTGGTCGAACAGGTCCTGGATGCGGATGCCGACGCGCGACATCTTGTCCGCATAGGTGGGGCCGATGCCGCGGCCCGTGGTACCGATCTGACGCTTGCCGAGGAACCGCTCCGTGACACGGTCCATGACGCGGTTGTAACTCGGGATGATGTGGGCGTTCGCGGAGACGAGCAGGTGGGAGGTGTCGATGCCGCGCGCCTCGAGCGTGTCGATCTCCTGGAACAGGACCTCCAGGTCCACGACCACGCCGTTGCCGATGACCGGCGTGCAGCCCGGCGTGAGGATGCCGGACGGGATGAGGTGCAGCGCGTAGGTCTCGTCGCCGATGACGACCGTGTGGCCGGCGTTGTTGCCGCCGTTGAACTTCACGACGTAGTCGACCTTGGAGCCGAGCAGGTCGGTGGCCTTGCCTTTGCCTTCGTCGCCCCACTGGGCGCCGACGACCACGATGGCGGGCATGGATCAGTCCTTACTTTCCGCGTGGGCCGGGCGGGCCGGACGGTCCGCCCGAAATCTCCGAGCCGGCGCCCCTGCCGGGAGCGCAGACACGAAGAAGCGATTTTACGCCTGCCCCAACGCCGCACGCCACTGCGCGGCGGGGGCCGGCCCCAAGATGGGACCGGCCCCCGCTTCAGAGAAGGTTCGGTTGGCCGCTGGCCGGAAGGTCCGCGGCCGGAATGAACTGGCCTAAAAGGTCACTTCATCTTCTTGCCGACGGAGCGCAGGCGCTCGCAGGCGGCAACCACGCGCGCGGCCATGCCGGCCTCGCCGGCGCGGCCCCAAGCGCGGGGGTCATACATCTTCTTGTTGCCGACTTCGCCATCGATCTTGAGGACGCCGTCGTAGTTCTTGAACATGTGGTCCGCCACCGGGCGCGAGAACGCGTACTGGCAGTCGGTGTCGATGTTCATCTTCACGACGCCGTAATCCACCGCGTCGGAGATCTCCTGGTCCGAGGAGCCGGAGCCGCCGTGGAACACGAGGTCGAACGGCTTGTCCTTGCCGTACTGCTTGCCGACGGCGTCCTGGATCTGCTTGAGGATCTCGGGACGCAGCTTGACGTGGCCCGGCTTGTAGACGCCGTGCACGTTGCCGAACGTGAGGGCCGTCATGTAGCGGCCCTTCTCGCCGAGGCCCAGGGCTTCGACCGTCTTGAGGCCGTCGGCCGGCGTGGTGTACAGCTTCTCGTTGATCTCGTTCGAGACGCCGTCCTCCTCGCCGCCCACGACGCCGATCTCGATCTCGAGGATCGTGTGCGCGGCCTGGGACAGTTCGAGCAGTTCCTGCGCGATGACGAGGTTCTCCGCCAGCGGCACGGCCGAGCCGTCCCACATGTGCGACTGGAAGGTCGGCAGCTTGCCGGCCTTGACCTCTTCCGCCTCGATCTTCAGCAGCGGGCGGACCCAGCTGTCGAGGTTCTGCTTGGCGCAGTGGTCGGTGTGGATGGCCACGGTGACGGGGTAGTCGTTCGCGACCTCACGGATGAAGGACGCGAGGGCGAGCGAACCGGACACACGGTTCTTCACCGTGGAACCGGACAGGTACTCGGCGCCGCCCACCGACACCTGGATGATGCCGTCCGACTCCGCCTCGGCGAAGCCGCGCAGCGCGGCGATGGCGGTCTGCGAGCTGGTGACGTTGATGGCCGGGTAGGCGAAGCTGCCCGCCTTCGCGCGGTCCAACATCGCGGCATAGGTTTCCGGTGTGGCTACTGGCATGTGTTGCGCTCCAAGATCGTTCTAAGACTGGTAACGCCCCTATCATTCCACCGCCCGGCACCATCGCGAGTAGGACCCCGGGCCCGGGCGGCGCCCCCAATGCAATGTCTCCGTCCGGCCGCGGCCCGACTTTGGCTCAGCCGCGGCTCAAGTGCGGATCAACCGCGCCGCTCGGCCCGGAAGGCGCCATCGGCCAGACGCACGCGGACCGCCTGGCCGTCCGCCACCTGCCCGGCGGACCGCACCACCGCCCCGCCCGACTCGGTCACGACCGCGTAGCCGCGCTTCAACGTCGCGGCCGGCGAGAGGGCCTCGACCTTCGCGGCCAACGTGGCGGCCTCCGCCGCCGCCCGGTCCAACCGCCGCCCCAACGCGATCCGGCCGTCATGCCGCAAGGACCGAACCTCGCCCTCGCGTGAGACCCACAGCCACGACGGGTCCGCCAACACCGGCCGCGAGCGCAACGCCTCAAGCCGCGCCGCCTCGGCCTCGACGCGCCGGGCCACGCCCCGGCGCAACCGCTCCACGGCACCGGCCAAACCGGCCGCCTCCGCTTGAAGGTCCGGCACGATCAGCTTGCCCGCGTCGGTCGGGGTCGAGGCCCGCACGTCGGCCACGAGGTCGAGCAGCGGCGAATCGGCCTGGTGCCCGATCGCGGAGACCACGGGCGTGCGCGCGGCCGCCACGGCCCGCAGCAGCCCCTCATCGGAGAAACCCAACAGGTCCTCGACCGCGCCACCGCCGCGCGCGATCACGATGACATCCACCTCGGGGTCGCCGTCCAACTCCTGGAGCGCGGCCGTCACCTGCGCCGGCGCGGTCGGCCCCTGGACGGCCACATCCACAATGCGGAAGCGCGTGGCGGGCCAGCGCGACCGCGCGTTCACCACGACATCGTCCTCCGCCTTCGCCTCACGGCCGCAGATGAGCCCGACCACGGACGGAATGAACGGCAACGGCCGCTTGCGCTCCGGCGCGAACAGGCCCTCGGCCGCCAGCTTGCGCTTGACCTGCTCGATGCGGGCCAACAGGTCCCCCACGCCCGTGCGCCGCAGCTCCCGGACCTGCAGCTGGAAGGCGCCGCGCCCGGTCCAGAACCGGGGCTTGCCCGCGACCACGACCCGCGCACCCTCCTCAACGGGCCCCATCTGGTCGAAGGCCGCGGCCCAGAACGTCAACGGCAGCGACACGTCCGCCTCCGTGTCACGCAACACCGCGAACACGAGCTTCGCGCCGGGCCGGCGGGAGATCTGGACGATCTGCCCCTCGACCCACACCTGGCCGAGCCGCTCGATCCAGCCCCTGACCAGCCCGGAAACATACCGGACCGACCACGGCCGTTCCGGGGTCGACGGCTCGGGCCGCCCGCTGCTGCTCACCCCGCCACTCTGCCACCGGCCGGGCGGTGCTGCACCGTCCACGCCCACATCGCGATCGCGGCCGCCGCGCCCGCGTTGATC
>JAISIU010000024.1 GCA_031261885.1 Bifidobacteriaceae bacterium | reverse complement strand
CCCACTCAGAACCCCGGGCCGTGCCGCCCAGCGCCGGCCGGCGTGTGCTCGCCCACTGGCTGGCCCAGTGGCGCCGCGTCGGCTGGCGCACGCTCTACCTGTTCACAAGCTTCCCGATCACCCTCGTCGTGTTCTCGGTGCTCGTGACACTGGTCTGCGCCGGCGTGCCGCTCATCGTCGTCTGGGTCGGGATCCCGATCCTGCTCATGACGTTCGGCTTCGCCGCCGGCGCCGCCTGGCTCGAACGCAAACGCCTGCGCTGGTGCGGCGCCCAGATCGACACCCCATCCGGCCCGCGGCCGGACGCCACCGGCCCGGACGGCCGCCCCGCCCCGCGCCCGTCGCCCTTCCGCCGCGCCCTCGCCCAGTTCCGCACCCCGGCCCGCTACCGCGAGGTGCTCCACGGCATCGCCGCCTTCCCGCTGTCGACCATCACGTGGTCCGTCATCGTCGTCGGATGGGTCTGGACGCTGTACGGCCTCACCGCCTGGTTCCTCGACCCGTGGCTGTCCCGCCTGTCCTCCCCCGACAGCTATTCGGGCATCGAGGACCTGGCCCGGTTGTGGCACATCCCGCTGCCCGGCTGGCTGTTCGCGCTCATCTGGGGCGTGATCGGCGTCATCGTCATGCCGTGGATCACACAGGGCCTGGCCACCGCCCACGTCTGGCTGGGCCGCGGCCTCCTCGCCCCGACCCGCGGCGGCCTGCGCCACCAGGTGGAACGGCTCGAAGCCTCCCGCGCCTCCGCCTCCGCCGCTGAGAACTCCCAGCTCAGGCAGATCGAACGCAACATCCACGACGGCCCCCAGCAGCGGCTCCTGCGCCTCGGCATGGACCTCGCCACCGCCCAACGCCGCCTCAAGGCCGGCGACACCACCGCCGTCGCCGAGATCCTGGCCGGCGCCCGCGGCCAATCCGAGGCCACGATCAACGAGCTCCGCTCGCTCGCCACGGGCTTCGCGCCGCCCATCCTCACCGACCTCGGCCTCGTCGCGGCGCTGACCGCCGCCGTCGCCGACTCGCCCGTGCCCGCGTCGCTGACCACGGACCTGCCGGACCAGCTCGGCGGTGACCTCGCCATCGCCCCCGTCGCCGGAACGGCCGGCACCGCGCGGACCGAGACGCCCGACCCGTTCCCCGAACAAGCCCGCACGGCCGTCTACTTCACGGTCGCCGAAGCCCTCGCGAACGTCGCCAAACACTCCGGCGCCGCCCACGCCCGCGTGGCACTGGCCTGGCACGACGGCACGCTGAGCGCCCAGGTGAGCGACGACGGCAACGGACGGGCCGCCATCGTGCACGGCCACGGCCTGGCCGGGCTGCACGACCGTGCGGTCGGCGCCCTCGGTAAGCTGACCGTCGATTCGGTCCCCGGAACCGGGACCACCGTCACGATCGAGGTGCCGTGCGCATTGTCCTAGCGGAGGACTCCCTGCTGCTGCGCGAAGGCCTCGTGCGCCTACTCGAAGAAGCGGGCCACGAGGTCGTCGCGCAAGCCGGCACCGCCCCCGACGCACTGGCCGCGACACTGGAACACCGGCCGGACATCCTCGTCACGGACGTCAGGATGCCACCCGACGGCACCGATGACGGCCTCCGCGCCGCGATCGCCGCCCGCCGCCAACTGCCCGGACTGGCCGTGCTGATCCTGTCCCAATACGTCGCCGAGGGCTACGCCCGGCAGCTGCTGGCCACCCCCGGCGACGGCGGCATCGGCTACCTCCTGAAAGACCGCATCCAGGACCTCGACGCGCTGACCAGGGCACTCGACGAGATCGCGGCCGGCCAGTCCGTCATCGACCCCAAAGTCGTGGCCCAGCTGCTGGTCAGGCGCGGCACGCGAGAAGCGCAAGGCAGCGTCCCGCCGGGTGAGACGTCCGCCCAGGTGGGTTCCGCCATCGGGCACGGTCACGGAAGGGAGGCCGATGCCGGCGCGCCGGGTACCGCTCCGAACGGCGGGATCGCGGCGCTCACCGCACGCGAACGCGACGTGCTGGGGCTCATGGCCGAGGGGCTGACGAACACCGCGATCCAGGAGCGGCTGTGCCTATCAGCCGGGACCGTCGAGAAACACATCTCGGCCATCTTCCAAAAACTGGACCTGCCACCGTCCGCCACCGGGCACCGGCGCGTGCTGGCCGTGCTGGCCTACCTCGGCGCGTGAACCCTCAGTCGCCCGGGTCGAGATCCTGAGCCGGGGAGTCGAAGGCCTCCGTGGCGCGCCAGAAGTCGCGCAGCACCTCCTCGGGGTTCAGAATGCCCTTGCGTTGCGCGCTCGGCTCCCCGCCGGCGATCTGCTTCACCTCGTTGTGGATACGTTCCATCGAGGTGTCGAGCGTCCAGGCGACGTCCGCGGCCAGCTTCAAGGAGTCCGTCAGGTGGCGCGGGATGACGCGGTCGTACTTGTAATAGATCTTGTGCTCCAGCGACGCCCAAAAATCCATCGCGATGGTGCGCAGCTGCACCTCGACAGCCACGGGCTCGACCCGGTCCGACATGAAGACCGGCACCTGGACGATCACGTGGAGACTGCGGTAGCCATTCGGCTTGGGCTTCGCGATGTAATCCCGCTCACGGAGCGTGGTCAGGTCCTCCTGGCCACAGATCAGGTCGCGGACACGGTAGATGTCCGACACGAAACTGCAGGTCACCCGGATGCCGGCGACATCGAAGATGTTCTCGCGGATCGCGGCCGGGTTCAGCGGGATGTCCTTGCGGTGACACTTGTCGACAAGGGACTCGAAACTCTTGAGGCGCGAGCCGACATGCTCGATCGGGTTGTAGTCGTGCATCTGGCGGAACTCTTCGCGGAGGATCTGGATCTTCGTCATGACCTCGTCGATGCCGAACTTGTAGGTCAGGACCAGCCGCCGAATGTCCTGAAACAACTCCCGCCGTTCCTCGGGGCTGGGCCCTTGCTCCGGCGTCGCTGCCGCATAGTCCTGACTCACCCTTCAATCGTAACGACCCTGCCTGAACGGGGCCTGGGGCCCAGGGCGGGGGGTGACCACGTCCAATGCGTGCTAATCTGTACCGGCGCGCGCGAGTGGCGGAATTGGCAGACGCGTACGGTTCAGGTCCGTATGCCCGATAAGGGCATGGGGGTTCAAGTCCCCCCTCGCGCACGAAAAATGAGACCCCTTGTGGGTCTCATTTTTTGTGCCGGAGCGGTCTGCAAGCGCTAGCATGTCTCTAGTGAAAACCCCCGACACCGGAGTTCTCACATCGGCCTCGCGAGAGGTCGTCCTTGCAACCAAAACAGAACCCCAAGGCGTGGACCCCCACTCACGTCTCCTGAAATCGCCTCCCCGAGAGCCGATGCCGGATGCCGGCCCCAACGTTGCGCCCCTGATGACATGGCATCTGCGTCCCACTCTGGCGCGCCCGTGCGCCCCGGAGCCCCATCGACTCGTTCCCGGTCTAAGTCAGGCGCGCTGAGCACATGGCCTCATAATTTGCCATGCCTGCCGCCTTCCAACGGGGTTCAGGAAGGAACCACCCCCAGATGACCCATCCCACCACGGCCAAGCGACGCATCGCGATCGCGGCCGCCCTCTTGGGCGCTGGTGCGCTGGCCATCACCGGACTGGCGTTGCCAGCGGTGACGAGCAGTAGCACGGCCGCCCATGCGGCAGATGTAATGCCCTACAAGGATCCGTCGGTTCCGGCCGACGTGCGCGCGGCCGACCTGGTCTCGCGTATGACCCTCGGCGAGAAGATCCAGCAGCTGCGTGCCTCGACCGAGTCGAGCCAGACCGCGCCCGGGATCCCCCGCCTCGGCGTCGCAACGTACAACTACTGGAACGAAGCGCTGCACGGTGTGGCCCGTGGCGGCATGAACGAGTCCTCGACGGACAAGATCGCCGGCACCACGACCACCGATTACTACAACGCGCACAACGTTTACTACGACCCGGAGACCGACAGCTATGTCGTCGACCCGACAGGCTCCGTGTCCGGTGACTGGACGAAGATCCCCGGCCTGACGGACAACAACCCCCAGTACAACGATGTGGGCGTCTCCACGGAGTTCCCGACGGGCCTGTCGATGGCGTCGACCTGGGACACGAGCGCGGTCGAGACCGGCATGAGCTACGCCGGCGACGAGGCCCGCGCCTACAACAACTTCCGCAACAAGGGGCTGACCTACTGGTCGCCGACGGTCAACATGGACCGCGACCCCCGCTGGGGCCGCGCCGAGGAGACCTATGGTGAAGATCCGCTCCTGACCAGCGACATCGGTGGCGCTTTCGTCACCGGCCTGCAGGGCACACCGTCCACGAACGGCGGCTACCTCAAGGCCGTCGCCACACCGAAGCACTTCTTCGCGAACAACGCGGACACGACGCGTCACATCGGCTCCTCGAACATGACCGAGAGCGAGCTGCGTGACTATTACACGGTTCAGTTCGCGGCGCTGTACGGCAAGTACGGCGCGAAATCCGGCATGACGGCTTACAGTGCCGTCAACGGAGTTCCGATGCCGGCCAACACCTATGCGATCGACACGCTGGCGCGTCGCACGTGGGGTTTCGACGGCTTCATCACGTCCGATTGCGGCGCCGTCTCCGACGTCCTCACGGGGCACCAGTACGTCCAGACCCACGAGCAGCAGGTGGCGCTCTCGCTGAAGGCCGGCACCGACATGGAGTGCACGGCTGGCGTCAACTACACGCAGTACCTGGAGTCCGCGATCAGCCAAGGCCTCATCACCGAGGACGACCTCGACATCAACCTGGAGCGCATCTTCAAGGTCCGCGTCGAGCTCGGCGAGTTCGATCCGGCCAGCGACAATCCGTTCCACGGCGGCGACTACGAGAAGTCCGCGATCACCGCGACCGGCTCGCACGGCGAGGCGTCGAAGACGCTGTCGGAAGAGGCGCCCGTGCTGCTGAAGAACGACGGCACGTTGCCGCTCGATCCGAACACGCTGCCCGCCACCAGCGGTAACGCACCGAAGATCGTCGTCATGGGCTATTTGTCCGGCGAAGAGATCCACGGCAACTACACGCCGTACCTGTCTCCTGTGTCAGGTCAGAACCAGAGCCTTCTGGCCGCGCTCCAACGCACCTATGGCACTGGCAATGTCGTCTACATCCCGGGCATCACGGACAACGCCGACCCGGACCACCCAGTGGCGACCGGCACGTGGAAGGACGTGTGGACGGGCCGTGAGCGGGCGCTCAATGGGACGGTCACGACCCCGGCCGACGTCTCGCCGTACCTGCCGCCGGATTGGGGCCAGCCGGCCACCAACCTGAAGAACGGCACGGACGGCAACCCGGCGCTGAACAATTCGGTAGACGGCTTCTCGTCCGCGACCACTCCGGGCGGCGTCGCCATCGTGCTGAACAAGCCGAACCTCGGCAACAAGACGGACGGACTGCTCAGCTTCCAGGACGCCTCGGGCGCGAGCCTCGGCAACCCGGTCGCCACGGACGCGATCGCCGGCGACGCCATCATCGGCTGGAACGGTGAATCCGTGCCGACGAACGGCGGCTCGAACGGCACGTGGAGTGACACGCGCGGCGAGATGGCCGGGTACTTCACGGCGACCGTCGACGTGCCGCAGGGCGCGCAGCAGATCACCCTCGTCGAAGGCGGCAACCTGCCGAGTTCGATCGGGGACCAGACCGCGCCTCCGACGTCGACCCGTAGCAGCTATCACGTCGTCGACCCGCAGGGCTACTTCGTCGTGAAGCAGGGTGACGCTTCGGGCGCCGTCGTCGCGAACATTCCGGCGGACGGCACCACTCACACCGTGGCGTATTCGGGTCAGACCGGTGCCAGCCAGTCGCTGTACTTCGAGTACCACAACGATGGCTATGCGCCCGCCGACTACGCGACGCTCCAGATCAAGAACCCGAACTCGAACGACAACAACGCCGAGCATTCGGCCGCGTGGTACATCAAGAACGCCGACGCGATCGTCACGATGGTCGGAACCCGCACCGAGGAATCGTACGAGTCCTACGACCGGGCCTCGCTCGGTCTGTCCTACGCCCAGGACAAGCTCATCAGCGCCGTCGCGGCCTTGCGCACCACTAACCTGGCCGGCGATTCGCAGTACACGGACCTGACCGCCACGGAAGAGGCCGCGAAGCCGGCCAACACGGTCGCCTGGATCAACTCCGTCGAGCAGGTGGACGTCAATTCCTTCAAGGACGCCGTCTCGGCGATGGCGTGGGTCTCCTACAACGGCGAGTACCAGGGCGACGCGGCGGCGGATGTTCTGTCCGGCAACACGAACCCGTCCGGCCACTTGCCGTTCACGTGGTACAAGAACGTGGACCAGCTGCCGGCCATCACCGACTACACGTTGGCGCCGAGCGGCGACACGGACGGGCGCACCTATGAGTACTTCACGGGCGACGTCGACTATCCGTTCGGTTACGGCTTGACGTATTCGAACCTGACGTATTCGAACCTGAAGTTGTCCAGCGACCAGATCACGCCCGACAGCGCGATCACGGCGAGCGTTGACGTCACCAACTCGTCGACCAAGGACGCGCAGGCCGTGGTCCAGTTGTACGCGACGAGCCCGAAGTATCAGCCCGGTTCCACCACGAGGCCGATCAAACAGCTGAAGGCCTTCCAAAAGGTGGCGGTCCCGGCCGGCATCACGAAGACCGTGAACCTGAAGTTGTCGGGTTCCGATCTGTGGTTCTGGGACGAACAGACGGGCGCGGAATCGTTCGACCAAGGCGCTTGGACCATCAAGGTCGGTGGCGCCAGCTCGGACGTCGCGGCCGCCGGAGTCACCGATCTCACGGCCACGCTGAACCTGTCCGGCACCTTGACCGAGGCGCTCGGCCAGGTCACGGCCATTCCGTCCGGGATCCGGCTCGACACCCGCACGCCGAACAAGGTGATCCATGCGGATCTGTCCGCGACGCGCACGGACCAGTCGTTCTTCGACTTGTCGAAGGTCGCGGTGGCGTACACCAGCTCGAATCCGGCTGTCGCGTCGGTTGACCAGACGGGCACGGTCAAGGCCGTCGGGGCCGGTTGGTCCCAGATCACGGCCGCGGTGACGGCGGATGGCCAGACCAAGACCGCGGAGTTCCCCGTGATCGTCACGAGTACCGACCCGTCGCCGTTCCCGGAGGCGCTCGCCGAGATGACCGACCAGACCATCTCGCTGGCGCAGGCCCAGGCCGGCTACCAGCTGTCCGCCGATGACGCACGGCACACCACCGGCACGACGGCCACCTTCCAGGTCGCCTACCAGGGCACGAACACCGCCGGCGCGACCGTGGTCAACGGCGTGTTCCGGGCCACGCAGCTCGGCGCCGCTCAGGTCACGGCCGTCGTCACGGTGCCGGGGTTCACGCGACCCGTCGCGGTGAACGCGACCATCACGGTGACGCAGGACGGCACGCCCGCCGGTGGCGGTGGGAAGACCGCGTTGCAGGACGAGCTCGACCGCATCGCCCAGGCGATGGCGAACGGCAAGTACGACCCCGACGATTACACGACGGACTCGTACAAGGCGTTCACGGACGCGCTGGACGCCGCCAAGGCCGTCGCGGCCGATGATCCGACCGATGAGCAGGCGAATGCCGCGCTGCAGGACCTGCTCGACGCGATCGCTGGCCTGGCGTATCGCGGCGACATCGCGGCGTTGCAGGACCTGTACTACAACCACTACGCGGTGCTGAAGCCGAGCGACTACGAGCCGGTCAGCTGGGCCAACGCGTCGGTCGCGGCCCAGGTGGCCAAGGGCCTCTTGGACAACCCGGACAACGCCTCGACGGCGGATGTCAAGAACGCCCTCGACGGCCTCGCGGGCGCCCTGCAGAACCTGGAGCTGGTCTCCAGTTCGGGCGGTGGCGACGAATGCACGACGACTGACGTCAACGGGCAGTGCGACACCACGTTGCAGGACATTCAGAACATCCTCAACAAGATCGCTGTCGACATCGCCAACGGCGTCTACAAGCCGGGCGATTACACCGACCAGTCCTACCAGGACCTGCTCGACGCGTTGAACGCCGCGAAGAAGGCTCTGCAGGATGCGCTCGCGGCGATCAACAACAACGATCCGAACGATGACGCGACGGCTGACCAGGCCGCAAAGGATGCCCTCGACGCGTTGCAGGACGCTCTGAACAAACTGGCGAATCGTGGCGACACGTCGGCGTTGGCGAGCCTGCTCGGCACGTACTACACACTGGTGCCGAACCAGAAGCAGTACACGCCGGACAGCTGGTCCACGCTCGCTACCGCTGCGAAGAACGCGGTTGTGATCCTGAGGGATCCGGCGAACGCCACGCAGAGTGTCGTCAACACCGCGACCGCAGCGATGACCGACGCTTTGAGTGGTCTCGTGTTTGTGTCTGAGCCGACGCCGAGCGGTTCGGGTAATCCGACGGGCAACCCGACCGGGAACCCGACTGGCAACCCCACGGGGAACCCGACTGGCAACCCCACGGGCAATCCCACCGGGAACCCGACCGGGAATCCCACCGGGAACCCGACGGGGAACCCGACCGGGAATCCGACAGGCAACCCAACCGGGAATCCGACGGGGAATCCGACGGGGAACCCAACCGGGAACCCCACGGGCAACCCGACGGGTACGCCAGGAGGTAACGGCACGAATGGGGCCAACGGCGGGAACGGCGCCAACGGGGCCAACGGCGGGAACGGTGTCAACCCGAACGAGAACCCCAACGTCAACAAGGCGGGCGGCACGACCCTCGGCGTGGTGACCCGCGTCAAGGTGTCGCAGGCGCACGTCACTCTCGTCAAAGGCAAGGTCTTCCGCCTGGTCGCGGCCGCCTACCGCTCGGTTGGTCCGAACGCCACGGTGACGTGGAAGAGCTCGAAGTCGAAGGTCGTCAAGGTCTCCGCCTCCGGCCGTCTGCGCGC
>JAISIU010000014.1 GCA_031261885.1 Bifidobacteriaceae bacterium | reverse complement strand
GGTCGACCTGGTAGACCCCGTACCCCAGTATCGGCATCTGGACGCCGTTATTCAGCGTGACGTATTCCATCGGAGCCCTCTCTCTCGCGATTCGGCGGCCGCGCCGCCGCCTCGCCCAGAGTACTCAAACTTCACGGCCCTGGTGGTCACATTCGGGCCGCAAATGCGACCACCAGGGCCGCCAAGTTTCCTAGGAGGCGAGGCGTGGGTCGTGGGACGGGTCGGCGTACATGGCCGGGCAGCCGGCGATCTTCGCGGCGGGCCGCAGCTCGTAGTGCCAGGCCTCGTCCTTGTAGATCCGGCACAAGCCGTAGGCCACGCCGCGCCGGGCCAGCCACTTCTGCGCAGCGCCGTCGCCCAGGTCCGCCACCAGGGCCTCACGAGCACGCTCGCCCTTGGCTTCAACCGCTGCTCATGTTAGGCTGGAATCACTCTTAGGTAAGGTGATTCCAGTGAACGACGTGGGCCGTCAAGTGACCGAAGCGATGGTTCAAGCCTCCATGAGCCAACGGCAGCTGGCAGCCGCCAGCGGGCTCAGCCAAAGCACCATCAGTCGCGTCGCCAGCGGAAGCCGTCATGTCGCGGCAGACGAGTTGATGGCAATCGCCCTGGCGCTCGACCTGCCGTATGAGGACCTGTGCTCCGAGGTGAAATTCGAGGACCGAATCCTGGTCGCCGCGCGCACATCAGGCTCAGAAGCGATTGACGGATCCGCGGCACGGCGACGGGCCGCCCGCCTACTGCAAATCGGACAACAGATCGACTCGGTGCTCCGTTTGGCGGCTTGCCAATGACGACATCCAATGAAGCAAGGGGCAGCCAGGCCGCAACGGCCATGCGAAAGCGTTTCGGGTTAGGAACTGGACCGATCGCAGATCTGGTCGACCTGGCCGCCGGAGCAGACACCACCTGCGACGTCGCTTTCGAGCCTCTCGAACCTGGTTTAGAAGGCATGGTGGCGCAAGACCCGGCCACCGGCCAAAGAATAATCCTCGTGTCCACCGGTACGGTCCTGACCCGGCAACGGTTCACACTGGCACATGAGCTTGGACACCTCGAGCTTGGCACCCTGCACGCGGGCCAAGACCACGGCGGACGCACGGCCCAGGAAGTGGCGGCCGACGCGTTCGCGCGCCATCTGCTACTGCCCTTGGCAGCCGTGCGGCAGGCGACCCCCGAGGGCCCCGCGACCGTGGAAATACTCTCGGATCTCGTTCGGACGTACCGCGTCTCACCATCAGTCGCCTCGATTCAGCTTCGTCAGGCCCATGTCATCGACCAGGCAACAGTAGAGGCCTGGAAACCGTTGACCGCGCCTTGGCTCGCCGCCCGTTTCGGCTGGCGTGACGAACACAACGCGTGGACGGTCCAGGCCCAAACCCGGCGCGCGCCGCGCAAACTTCTCGTCAAGGCCATGGATGGTTACGTCAAGGGGCTGGTCTCTCTCACCACTCTCGCGACGATCACTGGAACAGCCCCTGACGTGCTCTCACAAGAGCTGGCGCAGCAGGGTCTCACCCCCGAGCCCACCGCCATCACCTGGTTCGACCCGGACGCATGAGCCAAACGATCATCCTCGACGCCGGCCCATGCCTATCGTTCTGCGCCGCCGCCCAGCAGCGGATCGCTTACGACACCCTGTCCACGATCGGTGAGCTGTGCGCCCCAACGCGGGTGCACCGAGAGATTCTTCACAAGTCCGAAGCAGACCCTCGTTTCCGGGCGGCAGCACGGAATTGGAACACCTTGGTAGCCGCCAGCCGCATACGGATCCTTCCGGACACCCCCACACCCGAGCTGAACCGCATCATGATGGCGCTTCAAGGCGTCGACGTGGTCGAACGTCTACGCCATGGCAAGGACAGCGGTGAAACCATGGTTATCGCCCACGCCCTGGCACTGCGGGAAGCCGGGACCGAGGTCATCGTTCTCATCGACGACGGAGCCGGCGCTCGCACGGCTAACCGGTTCGGCCTGCGCCTGATCAATACGCCAATGGTCCTTCGTCTCGCCGCCCGGCGCGGCATCATCAAGGACCGCGCCCATATGCGCAAGATTTACAGTCTGCTCCGCCCGCTCGATGACGGCCTGGTTGACATCCACCAAACCGAGCCCAATCTGTTGGACCCCAACCTCTTCATCGCGTCATAACCGGCGCAGTGAGCCATTACTCGGCGTAGCGGGCGATGTGGGCGGCGAACGCCGCCAGCCAGCCGGTGAGGAACTGGGCATTGCGCGGGTCGGCGATCTGGCCGTCGTCGGTGAGGTAGCCGTCCTTGTACTGGATGTAAACCTCGGACCTGGCCAGAAGTGGCACGCCGAGGAAGTCGAGCAGGCTGCGCAGATGGACCTGGGCCAGGGCCGTGCCGATGGCGCCGGGCGAGACGCCAGCCACTGCGCCCGGTTTGCCGGCCAGCGCGCTGTCGCCGGCCGGGCGCGAGGACCAGTCGAGCGCGTTCTTCAGGACGCCGGGGTAGGACCGGTTGTATTCGGGCGTGAGGACCAGTACGGCATCGGCGGCCTTCAGCTGCTCCTTGAA
>JAISIU010000331.1 GCA_031261885.1 Bifidobacteriaceae bacterium | reverse complement strand
GGCGCCACGAAGAACGTGATCGCGTTCGCCGTGGGGCTCGCGGACGGGCTCGGGTACGGGCTCTCGACCCAGGCCACGCTCATCAGCCGTGGCCTCGTGGAGACCATCCGGTTCGGGCTGACGTTGGGCGGGCGGGTTGAGACGTTCGTCGGGCCGGCCGGGGTTGGCGACCTCACGGCCACGTGCATGTCGACGCTCTCGCGCAACCGGACGCTCGGGTTCCACATGGGCAAGGGTCTGGGCCTGGAGGAGGCCATCGCGGCGACGGGCGGGACGGCCGAGTCGGTCAAGTCCTGTGCCGCGATCGCGCAGCTGGCGGCCTCCGCCGGTGTGGAGATGCCGATCACGGACGCCGTGACGGCGGTGTTGCACCGCGGGGCCGCGCCGAAGGACATGGTGGCCGAGGCGGTGTGCCGCTCATCGCGGCTGCTGGAGCAGCTGGAGCGGGCTGAGCACGGCGAGATCGACAGTTCCGAGCTCGGGGCCCTGGGCCTGTGAGGAACGCCGGCCTGGGGACCAAAGTCCCACCGTTTGCGCTGGTCAGATGCGGATTGGGAAGTTTTCACCAGAACCTCGGAAAAAAGTTAGGCTAACCGAACTTTCGGCGGTACCATAGGAGCCATGAACCTCGCCCAATGCCCCCCAGGGGACAGCGTCCGGTTGGACGGCTCCAAGCTGGCCGAGGCGGACCAATTCAGGTTTGCCGAGCTCGGCATGGGCCCCGGCACCATCCTGCGCGTCGAGCAGACCGCCGGGTTCGGCGCCCGCGTGGTCCGGTGCGGCGACCGCCGCTTCGCGATCGACGGCGCCACGGCCCGCGCGCTTCGCGGGCATCACATCCCGGCCGGGGCCGCCGCCCGGCCCGCCGGTCACCGGCTGACACGGCAACCCGTCATGGCAGGTGCGGCCGCCCCCCAGGCCGCCTGACGGAGCGTGGCGATGAGGCACTCCCATCCTTCAGCCAGTTGCCACGGCGGAGCCACCGCCACCACACTCGAAACCGCGCTCGAACGCCACATCCGCGAACACCACGAGGCCGAAGCCGCCGGCCCACTGCCGCGCGTCGAGCTGATCGGCCACCCGAACGTCGGCAAGTCCACGCTGTTCAACCTCCTCACGGGCGCCCACCAGGCCACCGTCAACGCGCCCCGCACCACCGTCACCTTCGCCTCCGGCACGTGGCGGGCGGACGGCGCCCGCGTCAACCTCATCGACCTGCCCGGCACCGACTCCCTGATCCCGCAGAGCCCGGACGAGGAGGTTACGGCGCAGGCCGCCGTCGGCGGCGGGGGCGGCCCCCTCGCCTCGCGCCCCGACCTCGCGGTCGTCGTGCTCGACGCGACCGCGCTCGCCTCCTCGCTCTACCTGCTCGGCCAGGCCATGCTGCTCGGCATCCCCGTGGTGGGCGCACTGACCCTTGTCGACATCGCCACCAAGCACGGCACCGACCTCGACCCCGGTGCGCTGTCCCAGGCCGTCGGCGTGCCCATCATCGCCATCAACCCGCGCCTCGACGCCGGCACGGAAACGCTCGGCCGCGCCGTGCGCAAGGCCCTCGACCAGGCCCAGGCGCCGGACTCCGGCGAGGTCGCCGCCCGCCGGACCGCCGGCATCGTGCCCGGATACGCCGTGCCGAACACGGCGGAGGCCGCCCTCCAGGGGCTGACCGACCACGCGGACGGCGTCTTCGAATGGTGCACGGACGTCATCGGCCGCGCCGGCGTCCAGATCGAGCAGCGCGTGACGGGCACGGACCGCGTGGACCGCGTGCTGCTCAAATGGTGGGCCGGCGTGCCGATCTTCCTGGTCGTGCTGTGGCTGCTGTTCCAGCTGACCACGACCGTCGCCGGGCCGCTGCAGGACTGGTGCCAGGACTTCATCACGCAGACGTTCGCGGGGTGGGTCACGAGCTTCCTCGGCCTGTTCGGCTGGGGTACGGGCTGGTTCAACTCGCTCGTCGTGGACGGTGTGCTCGCGGGCGTCGGGGTGGTCGTCTCCTTCCTGCCGCTCATGATCATCATGTTCGCGGCCATTTCGCTGCTGGAGGATTCCGGCTATATGGCGCGCGTCGCCGTCGTCGCGGACCGGCTCATGCGCGGCATCGGCCTCGACGGCCGCGCCGTGCTGCCGCTCGTCATCGGGTTCGGCTGCAACCTGCCCGGCCTGGCCGCCACGAAGACGCTGCCGAACGCCAGGCAGCGCCTGCTCACGGCGCTCCTCGTGCCGTACTCCTCGTGCACGGCCCGGCTCGTGGTCTACCTGTTCATCGCGAACATCTTCTTCCCGGCCCAGGCCGGCACCGTCGTCTTCTGCATGTACCTGCTGTCCGTCGTCGTCATCGTCCTCGTCGGGCTCATCCTCAAACGTTTCGGTTTCCGCGAACTCGGCCACGCCCCCATGGTGCTGGCGCTGCCGGCCTACCAGCTGCCGCGCCTGTGGCCGCTCGTCCGCACCGTTTGGCTGCGCTGCCGCGACTTCGTCGAGAAGGCCGGCAAGATCATCCTGGCGCTGACGCTCGCGATCTGGCTGCTCATGGCGATCCCCGTGGCCGGCGGCTACAGCTTCGCACAGGCCGACATCCCCGCCCATGACACACTCCTGGGCCGCGTCTCCGACGTGGTCGCGCCCGTCTTCAAGCCGGCCGGCTACGGCGACTGGCACATGGCCGCCGCGCTCATCACCGGGTTCGCGGCCAAGGAGGTCGTGGTCGGCACGATCGCCACGACCTACGAGCTCGACGAGCCGGACAATGCGCAGGACGTCAAGGCCTCGCCGCTCGGCGACCAGGTCCACGCCACGCTCGAACGCACCTCCGGCGGGCACAGTGCCGCCGCGGCCCTCGCGTTCATGTTGTTCTGCCTCGGTTACGCGCCGTGTCTCGTGACCGTCGCCGAGGAACGCCGGCTCATCGGCGGGCGGCGAACAGCCCTGGCCGTCACCGGCTCCATCGTGGTCGCGTGGTGCCTGTCCACGCTCTTGTTCCAGGTGGGACGGCTGTTATGACCGGCGTGGCGGGCGGCATGGGGATCGCCAAACGGGTGGCCGGGAAGTCCGTGGCCGATGCCGGGCGTCCCGTCCGGCGGGACACCGGCTTGGGAAGCGTGCCCGATGTCGGAACGGACCCGGGCGGGAACGCCGCCGCCGGCGCGGTGCGGCCGGGCGGGACGTTCGCCCGCGTGACGGCCGCGCTCGCGGCCGGGTGGACCGAGGAACGCGTGGCGCGCCGGTTCAACGTGCCACGCGACCTGGTCCGCACGATGGCCCGGCACGCGGCCCACACGGGGGCGTTGCGCGTCGTCGACGCGGGCGAATGGCTCTGCACCTCCGGCGGGTGTCCCGCCGCCCAGGGCGCGTCGCAGCTGCCGGCCGCCTGCACCACGTGCCCGCTGGCCACGGCTCGCTGAGCGGGGCGGTGCGGCGCTGGGCGTCGGTGCGTACTGTCTGGCGGGCGCGGCTCAGTACACGTCGATCGTTGTGATGCGCGTGCGCACGCCGACCTGGCCCGTGTGATCGGTGTCGGCCGAGCACAGCCCGTCGCTGATCTTCTGCGTCGCGTGCGCGGCCACGTTGGTGCCGGTGGCGATGCATTCGCCGATCGTGTTGCCGGCCTGGTCGAGCAGATCCCAGTCGATGTAATAGCCGTAGATCTTTTGCGACCGGCCGTTGTGGAACGTGCCGGACAGGTATTGGATGCCGATCGAGTCCGGGGCCTTGACGTGCGACGTCACGGTGACGTGCTTGCTCGTGGACTTGTGCGTGATGGTCGGGTTGGGCGCGGGGGCCTGTGCGGTGGTGGGGGCCACGGGCGCGGGCGCCGGGGCTTCGGTGGTGGTTGACACGATCGGGGCCGGCGCGGGGGTCGCCGTGTCGGTCGGAGTGGGCGATGCCGTGGGTGTGTCGGTCGGGGTGCCGGAGGGGAGCGCGGCGGCGTGGTGGGAGGCCGTGGCCGATGCCGTCACGTGTGTGTCCGCCTTCGGCTCACCCTTGCCCTTGAACATGAAGATGCCGCCGCCGACGAGCGCGATGACGACCACCGCGACGACGGACCACAGCCACCACTGCTTGTAGACGGGCTTCTTGCCGCGTGGCGGCTGCGGGCCGCCCGGTCCGGCGGGCCCGTAGGCGGCGACCGGTGCGGCGCCGTAGGGCTGGGGGCCGTAGGCGGCGGGCTGGCCGTAGGCCTGGGCCGGGTACGGGCCCGGGGCGTAGCCGCCGGCCGCGGCATATGGGCCGTAGGAGCCCTGGGCGGGCGGCACGTACTGGCCGTAGGGGCCGAAGCCGCCGGCTGGTTGGGCCTGGGGTAGCGCGGGGCTCGGCGAGACCGGTCCGGTCTGG
>JAISIU010000330.1 GCA_031261885.1 Bifidobacteriaceae bacterium | reverse complement strand
CAGCGGCCTCTGGGGTGTTGGCAGTCGGGGCAAAGGATCGGGACAGCGTGTTGTGCCTGGCGGAGGCATCGTAGGCAGCGGTTGCCACGAAACATCACGGCGGGCTCCTGGTTCACGGCCGGCATGGGTGGCACGTCGAACAAGCCAGCGTGACGGTGAGTCGTGAGTGGATGTTGCCGCCCGAGTCGGACGTGGAGTTCCTGCGGCGTGCGGGCGGGATGCGTAAAGGCGGACGCCATCGTCTGGAGAGCAATGCGGTATCCCGCTGGCGTGGCGCGTTCTGACAGGAACAGGTCCGGATTGACGGCGGACAGGCCGGCTGTCGCGAGGTCTTCGACGGCGAAGTCGTCCACGTCCTCGGTGACGAGGAGCACCGCGCCGCAGTGAGCGGCATCGGCCAGGACCTGGCGGTCGGACGCGGCTGTCCGCATGAAGCGGCTCGGTTCAGTGCTGGTGGGTGACAGGTCCATTCCGGCCTTGGCGCGGACTACGGACACAGGGCTTTGGGCAGGACGTAAATGCCTGTCTGCTTCGGCTTCCACGTACTGGCTCCAAATCGCGGCGTAGCTGCTGGCATGGGCTGCGAACAGGATCAGCGAACGAGTAACCGGTTTGGCAAGGACGTTAGCGTCCAGGAAAACGAGCGGGGTTCCCGGGCTAGTCGTCACCGAACAGATCCGCCTCTAAATCGGACGCCTCGGCGGCCGCGAACCGGTGCATGGTCTCGGTCCACACGTGCCGGAACTCCGTGTAGGGGATCCGATGCCGATTGCCCACCTTGACCGAATGGATCTCACCTGCGGCGATCTTGCGGGACACCGTGGACCTGGACATGTTGAGGCCGCGCGCGACCTCCGCCGGGGTCATCATCTTCGGTTTGGTCGAGACCATCACCGTCTCGCCGAGCTGTGCGGCTCGGCGCACGAAGCCGATCAGCGACTCCGCCCACGATGGGCTCGCGTCCTCCGAGGTGAGTGCCTCGGGCTCCAACGTCAACACGGCTTCAGACATGCTCACAGGCTAACACATGCTGAACAGACAAGGTAGTTCTATCTGGTCACATTGTGCGATGGCGTGATCGCCCACGGTGTGACTTGGCGCAGAAACTTGTGCTGAGCAAAGTTTTGGTTGGTAAAGTTTGCTTGAAGCAAGTTTACGTCCGCGCGAGGCAGGAGGGGCCATGGGGTTCGTCGGCAGGACCAAGCAGATCGCCGAGCTGGACGCGCTGTTCGAGCCCGTGCGCCGCGGCCGCCGTGCGGACAAGGGCGCCGCCGTGCTGCTGCGCGGCCGCCGCCGCATCGGCAAGTCCCGCCTCGCCACCGAGTTCGCCGCCCGGACGGGCGCGCCCACCGTCGCGTTCGAGGCCGCCCGCCGCGCCCCGGCGGACCAGGAACTGGCCGAGTTCGCGGCCGCCATCGCCGCCTCGCCGCTGCCGGACGCGGCCATCGCGGACGGCGCCGCACCCGGCACGCTGACCGCCGCGCTCACACTGCTCGACGCCGCGTTGCCGGCCACCGCCCCAAGCATCGTCATCATCGACGAGGCGCCGTGGCTGCTCGAGAAGTTCCCGGGCGGCGCGGGGGAGCTGCAGCGGGTCTGGGACCAGCGCCTCTCGCGCAAGCCCGTCCTGCTGCTGCTGGTCGGCAGCGACATCTCCGCGATGGAACAACTCGCGGGCCCCGACCAGCCGTTCTACGGCCGCGCCAGCGAGATGGTCCTCGGCCCGCTCACGCCCGCCGAGGTGGCGGACATGACCGGCACTAGCGGCATCGACGCCTTCGACGCCCTCTTGATCACGGGCGGCCAACCGCTGATCGCCCAGGAATGGGAACCCGGCATGGGCACGGGCGACTTCCTCGGCGCCTCCTTTCAGCGTTCCACCAGCGCCCTCGTCGTGTCCGGCACCCGCATCCTGGACGGCCGGCTCGGCGCCGGAACCGTTCAACGCGACGTCCTGACCGCCATCGGCGGCCGCGGAGAACGAACGTTCGCCGCCATCCAACGCGCCACGCCGGGCGGCCAGCTGGCCACCACCACGGTCACGAACACGTTGGAGCGCCTCATCGAGCAACGCCTGATCGTGGCCGAGGAACCGCTCTCCGCCAAACCGGCCCACAAGCTCAGGCGCTACCGCATCGCCGACCCGGCCCTGCGCTACTGGCTGGCCTTCGTTGAACCAGCGCTCGGCGACATCGACCGCGGCCGGCCCGACCTCGCGCTGGCCAGGCACGCCGCCGGCTACCCGTCGTGGCGCGGCCGGGCCATCGAGCCGGTGGTGCGCGAGTCGCTGTGGCGCTGCCTGGCCGGCACCCGGTGGTCCGATGCCGGCGCGCTGGGCGGGTGGTGGAACCGCGCGAACCGCCCCGAGATCGACCTCGTGGCGGCCGACCGCCGGCCGGCCAGTCGAATCGAGTTCGTCGGGACCGTCAAATGGCGCCCCGACCGGCCGGTCGACGCCGCCGACCGCGCGGCCCTGGCCGACGGCGCCACCGCGGTCCTTGGCGCGGGGCCCGGCACGGACCTGGTCGCCGTCTGTCCGGCCGGCGGGACTGACGACGCCGGCTTCGCCCAGGTCTGGACCGCAGGCGACCTCCTCGCGGCCTGGGCGGACCGCTGACCCAGCCGCGCCCGATGCCGGGCGGCGGGTCGCGTACGGGAGGTGCGGTGCGGCATCGGGCGCTTCCGCCGGGCGGGGTTGCGCGCCCGGCGCTCACCGGGTTAATGTGATATCACTTTGATACACGGCCGGCCGATACCGGACGGCTCACCCAAGGAGGCGGCCATGACCGCGCAACCCCATCCCCAGACCCAGGCTCAGACCCAAACCCAGCCCCCAACCCCCAAGACCACCGACCCCCACCCCACCGACATCGTCGAGGTCGAGTACCGGGCACGCTCCGGCGCCCTCGGCATCGGCCTCATCGTGCTCGGCATCATCCTGTTCGCCGGCGGCATCGTCCTCGCCGCCACCCACGGCCAAAGCGGCCTGTGGAACGGCATCGGCGGCGGCATCTGCGCCATCGGCTGCGTGCTCGCCGTCCTCACGTTCCCCGCCCTCGTCATCGTGCAACCCGGCGACACCAAGGTCCTCACGTTCTTCGGCCGCTACATCGGCACCGTCCGCCGCGCCGGCCTCTCCACGGTGCGCCCGTTCTCCGTGCACAAACGGCTCACGGTCCGCGTCCGCAACTTCGAAACCGCCGAACTCAAGGTCAACGACGCCCAAGGCAACCCCGTCGACATCGCCGCGATCATCGTCTGGAAAGTCACGGACACGGCCAAAGCCACGTTCGCCGTCGACAACTACGACACCTTCGTCACCGTCCAATCCGAGGCCGCGCTGCGCCACATCACGGGCGCCTACCCCTACGACGGCCCCGACGACCCGGCCCGCCCCACACTGCGCGGCGCTCCCGAAGCCGTCTCCGGCCGCCTCGCCGCCGAGGTCACCGAACGCGTCGCCGTGGCCGGCGTCGACATCGTCGAAGCCCGCATCTCCAAACTCGCCTACGCGCCCGAGATCGCCCAAGCCATGCTGCAACGCCAACAAGCCGGCGCGATCATCGCCGCCCGGCAAACCATCGTCGAAGGCGCGGTCGGGATCGTCAACGACGCCCTCGCCCGCCTCGAGGACGAGCACGTCGTGGTGCTCGACGACGAACGCCGCGCCGCCATGGTCTCCAACCTCCTCGTGGTCCTGGCCGGCGACTCCCGCGCCACGCCCGTCGTCAACACCGGGAGCCTGTACGCGTGAACGCCGCGGAACGTGACGGGGCCGGCGCGGCGGGGGAGTCCGCCCAGCCGGCCCCGCGCGTCCGCAAATCCGTCCTGCTGCGCCTCGACCCGGCCATCCACGACGCCATCGCCCACTGGGCCGCCGACGACCTCCGCTCCGTCAACGCCCAAATCGAATACCTGCTGCGCGCCGCGCTCACCCGGGTGGGCCGCGCCCCGCGCACGGCCGGGCCGCTCCCCAGGCGCGGCCGCCCGCCCAAACCATCCTGACCTCCTGACCGTGCCCGATGCCGTCCGGCGACGCCCACATATAAGGTGCGGCCCGGCATCGTGCGCCTTTTCGGAAAGTGCCCGATGTCGGAAGGGGAGTTGGGTGGGAAAGGGGCGGCCCGGCATCGTCCACCCTTGCGGAAAGCGCCCGATGCCGTAAGGCGAGTTGGGCGGGAAAGGCGCGGTTCGGCATCGTCCCCGGCCCACGTCAGCGCCGCGTCAGCGCCCGGGGCGACAGTAATGGGCATGAGGACATCAACCGTCACCGCATCCGCCTCCGCACCGGCCCCGGCCGCGGCGGGCAAGCCGGCCAAGCCCGGCAAACTTCCCAAGTCCGTGACCCGGGCCGCCTGGGCCGTGGCCCTCGGGGCCATCGCCCCGATGCTCGCCTCCACGATGATGAACATCGCCGTCGCGCCGCTGGCCAAGGCCATGCACGCGGGGCTCGGCACCATCCAGTGGGCCATCACCGGCTACGTGCTGGCGTTGGCCGTGGCCGTGCCCTTCTCCGGCTGGCTCCAGCAACGCCTCGACGCCAAGACCGTGTTCCTGTGGGCCGAACTGGCCTTCTGCCTCACGTCCGTGGCCGCCGGCTGCACGGGCTCCGCCGGCTGGCTCATCGCGGCGCGCCTCGCGCAGGGCGCCGCGGCCGGCATCATCACGCCGCTGTCCACCTCGATCCTCGTGCGCCTGGCCGGCGCCGACGCGCTCGGGCGGCTCACCGCCATCGTCGGTACGCCGATGGTCCTGGGGCCGATCCTCGGCCCCGTGCTCGGCGGGTTCCTGATCCAGGCCGGCTCGTGGCGCTGGATCTTCTTCATCAACGTCCTGTTCGCGGCCGCCGGGCTGATCGTGCTGTGGCTCGTGCTGCCGAGCGTCCCGCCCGTGCCCGTCGACGGCTCCGGGGACGGCTCCGGGAATGGCAAGCGGCCGCGGCTCGACTGGCTCGGCCTGACCGAGGCCGGCGCCGGGTCGGCGCTCGCGCTCTACGGCATCAGCGAACTGGCCTCGCTCGGCTCGGGTGGCGCGGGAGTGGCCTGGCGGGCCGCCGGCTGCCTCGTCGCCGGCGTCGCGTTGTTCGGGCTGTACATCTGGCACGCGCACCGGGTCGGCGATGCCGCCATCGTGCCGCTGTCCCTGTTCCACCTGCCGAGCTTCACGGGCTCCGGCATCGCCATGCTGTTCACCGGGCTGCTGAACAACGGCCTCATGCTCGTGCTGCCGCTGTACTTCCAGGAGCTGCGCGGCCTCAGCGTCACGGGCGCGGCGCTCGCGCTGATCCCCCAGGGCGTCGGCATGATGGCGATCCGGCCGCTGGCCGGGCTGGCCGTCGACCGCGTCGGCGCGCGGCGCGTGGTCTGGGTGGGCCTGGCGCTGACGTTCGCCGGCAGCGTGCCGCTCATCTGGGCGGGCGCGCACACCGGGTGGGCGCTGCTCGTGGCCGCCCTGCTGGTGCGCGGCGCCGGGCTCGGCGCGCTCACGATGCCGCTCATGACCGACGCCTACACCGGCGTCGATCCGGCCCTGGTGCCGCACGCGGGCGTGGGCCAGCGCATCATCCAGAACGTGGGCGGCGCGGCCGGCTCCGCGGTCATGGCGACGGTCCTCGCCGGGGTCGGCGTCGGCGCGGGCGCCGCGGGCGCGGCGACGGGATTCCACGTCGCGTTCCTCGTCGCCACGCTCGCGTCCTTCGTCATTGCGCTCGTGGTCCCGAAGCTATCCGACAAGCGCAAGCCCCGCTGACGGGCCCGGCCCGCCGGGTGAGGCGGTAACAGAAAGGTGCGGTTCGACATCGTCGGTGGACGACGCCGAACCGCACCCAGGGTGGGACCGCGTGGCGCTCGCGCCGGTTGGGGCGTCATCGGGGGTCCTTCCGGTGATTGGGCAATAAAATGCCCCGCCGATTTGGGGAAGCCTTGCGGCTCTAGCCCTGGCGGGGTCT
>JAISIU010000286.1 GCA_031261885.1 Bifidobacteriaceae bacterium | reverse complement strand
CGCGACCCCGGCCAACCCGATCCTCGCGGCCTCCGGAATGTCCGTGAGCAGCGTGATGGTCGGCGGGATCGGCCCCGCCGCCTTGTCCCACGGCTTGGCTGGCCGCGCGCCGCGCCGCCCCTGGGCCGTGGCCTCGGCCGCCGTGCCGCGCACCGCCGGGCCCCGGGCCGCCGCGCCCGCCTGGTCCGCTTGGTCCGCGCCCGTTCCGCCCGTTCCGCCCAGCCGCTGCGCGGTCGCCTCCTGGACCAGCCGCCGGAGCGTCTCGAACGTCAGCGTGCCGGCGTGCCAACCGATGATGAGCCGCGAGAACACGTCCGTGACGAGCACCACGAACGTCTCCCCACGCCCGGGACCGCCCAGCGGCACCACGGTCGTGTCCAACCCCCACCACTGGTTGGGCGCGGTCGGCGTGGGCCAGGTCGCCGGGTTGCCGCCCCACGACGGCCCGCGCCTCAGCAGCGCGATCCAATACCGGCGCGGCTCCATGCGCCGGCCCTCGATGCCGGCCGCCCGCATGAGCCGCCGCACGCGCGCCTTGCCCCAGTCGTGGCCTTCGCGGCGCGCGGCGCGCCACAGCTTGTCGAGTCCGTAGTTCGCGTAGTTGCGCTCCCACAGCGCCCTGAGCTGGGCGGTCGCTTCCCTGTCGGTGGCCGATGCCGTGGTGTTCCCTTGGGCGTGGCGGGTGGCCGATGCCGTTGCGTCGGGTTTGGCGGGAACAGCGCCCGATGCCGTGGGGCCGGTCGCGGTCGCGGCGGCCGGCCGGGTGCGCGGCCGGGTTCTCCGGGCCCCGGCCGTTTTCGCGTCGGCGCGGGCCTGGGCGAGTTTGCCCTGGAGGCGTGCCACCTCGGTCTCCAGGCGGGCGATGCGGCGCCGCGCGGCCGCCAGCGTGGCCGGTGTGTCGGCATCGGCCGCCCGTGCGGTCCGGGAGGCACGGGAGGTGGCTTTCCCGCCCGGGTTCCGCCCGGCATCGGGCGCCCGGTACTGGCCCGATTCGATCCACGTGCGCAGCGAGGACGGGTTCACGTCGAACTGGGCGCCGGCCTCGCGCCGGGCGGCCGCCTGCGAGCGGCCGGCCGCGACGAGCTGGTAAAAGGCCGCGACCGCCTTGGGGCGGATGGCGGGGTCGTAGCGGCGGACCTGGCGGCGCGGCTCCGGCATCGGCTGCCCCCTCTCTCGGTTCAGGGGCGCACGGCCGAACGGCCGCAGTCCCATGCTGCCACGATCGGGGCGGGGTCCGCCCTCAGCGGCGGAACAGGAGGTGGGCCACCCAGGCCGGGCGCGTCACGAGTTGGAGGCGGCGCGCCACGGGCTCGGCGCCCAACAGGGCGGCGAAGGCCAGCGCCGCGACCACGGCGCACGCCACGAGCCACCACGGCTGGGCCGTGGTCAGGAACGGGCCGAGCACGCGGATGTCGCGCGCGGCCAGCACCACGGGGAAGTGCAGCAGGTAGACCTCCATCGAGTGGCGGCCGATGCCGGACAGGGCGCAGCGCCGCCACGGCACCACGGCGAGGACCGCCACGATGCCGCAGCCGGCCAGCGCGAGGATCGCGGCCCGGACCGCCATGCCGTGGAGCCAGGACCAGTCGGCGGGGTAGGGGTGGTCCATGTAGAAACAGCTGCGCGGCCAGTCCTGGAGCACGGTCCGGGCCAGGACGAACAGGCCGGCCAGTACGGCCCAGCCGGCCACCCGCCAGCCGGGGCGGCGCAGGGCCGCGAGGGCCCGCGGCGGGACGATGAGCCCGGCCACGAAGAACGGCAGCAGGCCCGCGATCCGGCCCACGGACAGCGTGGCGCCGGTGTGGGAGTCGAGCGGCGCGATCAGCGCGACGGCCAGCGCGATGGCGAGGGCGGCCGTGGGCCACATCGCGCGCCAGATGGGGGCCGTGAGGCGCCAGACGCCGAGGGCCAGCAGGAACCACATGACACCCGTGGGCTCCAGCGGGGAGAACGACACCCAGTGCGAAGCGCTCCACGACGCGACCAGGCAGGTCACGCAGTTGAACACGAGATAGGGGATGACCAGGTCCGTGACGAGGGCGCGGGCGTGCCGCCCGTCCAACCGGAAGCGGCGCGCGAAGTGGCCGCAGAGGAACACGAAGGCCGGCATGTGGAACGTGTAGATGAACGTGTAGAGCGTGTCCGCGGCGGGACCCTTGATGAGCTCCAGCACGTGCCCCACCACCACGAGCGCGATGAGCACGGCCTTGGCGTTGTCGAGGTGCGCGTCCCGCTCCCGCCCCGGTGCGTCTGGTGCGGTGAGGGGGCGCGGGGCGGACATGGCTCCACCCTATTAGGGAACTTGCTGGCCCGGATGGCCACATTTCCCGCCCGGATGTGACCATCCGGGCCGGGAAGTTCGTCAGGCGGGCCGGGGCCGGGAGGCGCGGGCGGCGGCCCAGTCCGCGACGAGCACCACGACGAGCACCACGGGGATCGCGAGGAAGGCCTGGTGGATGCCCCAGGCGTCGCCCATCCAGCCGAGCAGGAACGGCGCCGGCGCGCTGAACAGCCCGTTCGTGAGCTGGACCACGCCCTGCGCCCGGTCCGGGGCCAACGGCGAATGGGCCAGCGCCAGCGCCACCCCGAACGGGTAGAACGGCCCGAGCCCCACCCCGACCACGACGAGCCCGGCCACGGCCACCCCGGAGCTGGAGGCCACCCACAGCAGCGCCCAGCCGGCCGTGCACACCACGACCCCGCCCGCGATGATGACGGGTTCCGTGAACCGGAGCGCCAGGCGGCTCGAGGCCAGCCGGCCCACGATCTCGCCCGCCACCATCGCGGTCAGCGAGATGGCCGCCACCGAGGCCGTGGCCTTCTCCCGGTCCGCGATC
>JAISIU010000259.1 GCA_031261885.1 Bifidobacteriaceae bacterium | reverse complement strand
CAGCGGCTCCTTCGACGCGAACGCGACCGACAGGTCCTCGTCGGGCGTGACGCGCCTCAGCGCGAGCACGCGCGTGGTCGGCTCCTCCCCGGCCCGGGCCAGCTCGTCGAACAGCGAGGTGATGGTCGGAGGCCGGTGGACCCGGTCGTTGACGATCCTCGTGCCGACGCCGCGCTGCCGAGCCACGAGACCCTCAGCGATGAGCCGGGCGACGGCCTGCCGCACCGTTGGGATCGACAGGCCGAGCCGGCGGGCCACGGCCTTCTCGTTCTCGAGCCACGTCCCGACCGGCACCCGGCCGGCGGTGATCGCCGCCTGGATGTGGTCGGCGAGTTGGTGGGCGAGCGGAGTGTTGATGGTGCGGTCCAGCGTGAGGCCAGCGAGGAGCTGGGTCATTGCGGTCATCCCCTTTCGGACGGTTCATCAGGTTCACTGGCGTGCGTCCCCCGAGGGGCCGGGCAGCACGGACACCGGCTCAACAAGCCGTGCGCGGACTCCCGCCGCCAGGCCCCGAAGACCGGCGAGTGAATCGTGGCCGGTTGTTGATTACGCAGGTGGCAGTCCGCTGGGCCCTGTTGACAAACCTCCGTGGAGTTGTGCCCGGACGTGGCCGGTCCGGCCCGTTACCGTCCGTCTCCCGCGCCCGATGACGCCCGGTCCGGCGGTCCGTTCGCGGCGCGGCGCAGGGGCCGGAGGCGACGACGCGCTCAGCGAACGGAATGCGGGAATACCCCGGCGGCGGGACGCCGGTCAAGGGACCGCACGGGCCGGTTTGGGGATGATCACGCGCGGCCAGTGGTTTCGCCGCCGCCGCCTTGGGCGGGGGCCGCCCGGCCCGCACACTTGATTCCACGCCTGGCACTCCGGGAGTCCGATGGGGACATTCGCGTGACACCGGAGCCGCTGCCCGTCGTCGCGGGCGGCGGCGGCAAGTGGGGGGCCGGACGCGTCACTTCCGCGGCGCGCCCGGCCAGAATCGCCGCCGCCGTCGAATCCAAGTTGGGGGACCGCGACGGACAGTTGTCCAGGCGGGCCGCGGCGGCCGCGTCTCCGATCCGGTCGGCCGCCGCGGCACCCTCCCCAGGGTGCGGGACGCCATCGGCGGGGATCGGTCCGGCCCCGCCGTCCGGCATCGGCCATTTCCCGGCCGCACGCGGCCCGGCGGCCGCGCCGGGGCTAGGAATCGGATTCCGCGAACGTCTCGAACAGGCGCGCCACGGCGAGCGCCGAGGCCGGCCGCCGGCCCGGGTCCTTGTCCACCATCGAGGCGATCAGGGCGCGGAGATCGGCCGGCAGGTCCGCCGGAACCGGCGGCGCCGGGTCCATGACGTGCGCCAGCGCCGTGTCCTCGAGACTGTCGCGGTGGAACGGCCGCACGCCCGTGATCAGGAACAGGAACGTGACGCCGAGCGAATAGATGTCCGCGCCGCGGCCGGCTGGCTGGCCCAACACGAGTTCAGGCGCCATGTACTCGGGGTTGCCGGGCACGAGGATGTCCTCGGTGAGCGTGGGCGCGCCCGGTGGCAGCGCGATGCCGAAGTCCATGAGCGTGACCGTCGTCCCGTCCCAGATCAGGTTCACGGGCGTGACGTCCCGGTGGACCAGCCCGGCGCGGTGGATCGCGTGGAGCCCGCGGGCGGCCTGGGCCAGCAGCCGCAGCGCCTGCCGGTAGTCGAACGGGCCGTCTTCGCGAACCACGGTTTCGAGGTTGCGGCCCTCGACGAGCCCGAGCACGAGGAACTGGCCGCCGTCGGCCGTGCCGTAGCCGAGGCCGTCACGGAAGTCGAGCGTCTCGACGACGTTCGGGTGGTGGACCCGTCGGCCGGATTGGGCCTCGGTGCGGAACATCTGCGCGGCCGCGCCCGGCCGTCCCGCGGCTTCGAGCAGCGGGAACTTGACGGCCACCGCGCGCTGGTCCGGGGAAGCTTGGTCGACGGCCCGCCAGATCTCGCCGCGCCCGCCCGCGCCGAGCCGTTCGACCAACCGGTAGCGGCCGGCCAACAGCTGGCCCTGGCGGTACGGCTCGCCCGCGGCGGGCCCGGGTCCCGGAACGGGCCGCGATGCCGCCGCCGGCGGGCGCGCATCGCCGAGCCGGCCGGCCAGCTGGGCCCTGGTCAGCGGCGTGTCGGAGGAGTGCGCCCCGGGGTGGGGGAGGGCGCCCGGGATGGGGCCGCCGCTCGACATCGTCGGGACCCCCAGGGGCAGCGGGGCGCGGGCCGGCGCTGCGGCGTGCCGAGGCCCGGCGGGCGGAACCTGCGCGTGGCGCGGCGCCGTCAGCTGGTAGAGCATGTCGCGGGCCGCTGCCGTGGGGCTGGCCGCGCCCGCGTGCTTCGGCGCGGGTAACGTCGCGGCATCGGTCACAAGGCACCAGTTTAGGGCGGACGGGCGTGCTAACCTCCACCCGTGCTAGACGGTGGCGGGCAGGGCAGCGGCGCGGACGCCGCGTTGGCCAGGTTGGCGGAGGCGCACGGCGTCGCCGCCACGTATCTCGACTTCCAGGAGCGCGAGCGGGCCGTCGCGCCCGCCACGCTGCGCGCGGTCCTCGCCGCGCTCGACGTGCCGGCCGCCGATGGCGGTCAGGTCGCGGCGTCGCTGCGCCGCACGTGGGAGGTGCCGTGGCGGCGGATCGTCGCGCCGACCGTGACGAGCCGGCAGTCCCAGCCCACTACCGTCCGTTTGACCGTGCCCGATGGCGGCCGGGCCAGTTTGGCGCTTCACCTGGACTCCGATCCGGCGCTCGGCGGGACGGGGGGTCGCCTCGACCTCGGTGTCGCCGAGCCGCCCACGGCCCACGCCACGCGCGTCATCGACGGCCGGATCTACAACCGTGTGGATTTCGCGCTGCCGGCCGGGCTGCCGCTCGGCTGGCACCGGCTCGAGGTGACGGTGGAGCCCGGTGGGCAGTGCGCCCAGGCGGTGCTCGTCGTCGCGCCGGACCGGGCCGACTGGCCCGCCCAGCTGCTGGACCGGCGCGCCTGGGGCGTCATGGCGCAGCTGTACTCGGTGCGCTCCGCGGCCTCATGGGGCGTGGGCGACTTCGAGGACCTGGCGGCGCTGGCCGCCGGCATGGCCCAGGAAGGCGCCGACTTCCTGCTCGTCAACCCGCTGCACGCGGCCGAGCTCACGGGGCCCATGACCCCCTCGCCCTACCTGCCGACCTCGCGCGCCTTCCTGAACCCCCTGTACATCCGGCCCGAGGCCCTGCCCGAGTATCAAGCCGCCCCGCCGGCTGTCCGCGACCGCGTCGACGCGTTGGCGCGCCGGGTCCGGGCCGGCAATGAGGACGCGGCGGTCGGCGCGCTCGACCGCGACCGCGCCTGGGCGGCCAAACGGGCCGCGCTGGAGCTGCTGTTCGCCGAGGGCACTACGCCGGAGCGGGCCCGGGACCTGGCCGACTACCGGGCCGCGCGCGGCCAGGAGCTCGATGACTTCGCGCTGTGGAACGTGCTCCAGGAACTGGCGGCCGCCGCCCGGCGCCCGGCCGGGGATGTCCAGCCCGGTTCTGCCGTCACGCCGCCGGACTTCACCCCCACCGACGTGCGCCCCGGCACGCCGCAGGCCGCCCAGGTGGCTCAGGCCCACGCCGGCCGGATCACGTTCCACTGCTGGCTCCAATGGGCGGCCGAACTGCAGCTGGAGGCCGCCCAGGCCCGCGCCCGCGCCGCTGGCATGCGCATCGGCCTGGCCGGCGACCTCGCCGTCGGTTCCCATCCGGCCGGGGAGGACATTTGGGCCGCCCCGGACGTCTACGCCGCCGGCGTCCAGGTGGGCGCGCCGCCGGACCTGTTCAACCAGCAGGGCCCGTGCTGGAGCGAGCCGCCGCTGCGCCCGGACGCGCTGGAACGCACCGGCTACGCCGCCTACAAGGCGATGCTGCGCGCGGTCCTCCGGCCGCTCGGCGCGCTGCGAGCCGACCACATCCTCGGCCTGTTCCGGCTCTGGTGGATCCCCGACGGCTTCGGCCCGGCGGACGGCGCCTACGTCGCCTACGACCACGAGGCCATGATCTCGATCCTCGCGCTGGAGGCCCACCGCGCGGGGGCCGTCATCATTGGCGAGGACCTCGGCGTGGTGCCGCCCGGCACACGCGCCGCGCTGGCCGAGCGCGCGATCGGCGGCAACTCGATCACGTGGTTCGAGCCGGCCGGCGCCGACGGCCGCCCGCCCGCACCCGCCGCCTACCGCCGCCTGTGCCTCACGACCATCACGACCCACGACCTCCCGCCCACGGGCGCCTACCTGCGCGGCGAGCACATCCGCCAACGCCTGGCCCACGGCCTGTTGAAGACCGGCGCGGCCGAGGCGTGGGCCGGCGCCCTCGACGAACGCGCCCGCTGGGCCCGCCGGCTCTGTGAGCTCGGCTACCTGGACCCGGCCGTCGCCGGGCGTGTCGCCACCGCGACGTTCGCAGTCCAAGGGGAGCCCGATGTCGGCGGTCCGGCCGCGCTCGGCGGCACGGCCGAGCGTTTGGCCGGTTCGGCATCGTCCACGGATCAGGTGAGCGGAACGGCCGGTCCGGCATCGGACGCCGACCTCGCCGAGATGGTGCGCGCGCTGCACCGCTACCTGCTGGCCACGCCGAGCGCGATGGTCGGGGTCGCGCTGGCCGACCTGGTCGGGGAGCGGCGCACGCAGAACCTGCCGGGCACGGACCGCGAATACCCGAACTGGTCTGTGCCTCTGGCGGACGCCGCGGGCCGCCCGGTGCTGCTTGAGGACATCGCCGCTAGCCCGGTCTTCCGCGACCTGATCGCCGCTATCCGTGCTGCGGCTGGGTCGTGAAATAGGTTGCAACAAGCTCCTTTTCTGCCCACTGGCCAGCGAATTTGTAATGGTCCTCAAACGAAACACGCGGATTCATGAGAGACCTGGCTTGGTGGATTCAGTGCGCCGTGTTAACCTGTCCGCCACGATTGCTCGCCAAGGGGCCCGTGGTGGCGGTCGTTGCTAGAAAATAATTAAAGTGAAGAGGTGGCAACAATGATGAAGATGCCAATCATTCGCGCAGTGACGGTGATGGCCGCCGCTGCGGCGATTGCGGTCTCGACTTCCGGGATGGCTACTGCCGCGCCAAGCGATGTGCAGCCCTCCGGTGCCTCAGCGGCGCAAGCGACCGAGAGTCCGGTTGAGTCTCCGAGCCATGATGGCGCAGTCGCTGTTGCGAAGGCAGCGGACAAGCCGGTACCAGCTGCGGCGAAAGCTCGAATCGCTGCGGCCATGCCACTCGATGGAAGCGTGGCGGAATCTGGCGATACGATGACCGCACTGCCCAGTGCAGGCGACAAGACTATTGAGATGGTCTCGTCGGGACACGATGGTTCCGTCACCATGGACGTGGTCGGTATGACTGCTCCGAAGCGTCTCGGTAACGCTGTCAAGGCCGAGAACTCAAGGAATGCCACTGTGGTTCAGGCAACTGAGAACGGTGTGCAGATCATCAATGTGGCGAAGAAGCGCCAAGCTAGCGTTCAGACATCGATTGTCACGGATGTTCCGGAGGGTGCTAACTGGCTTGCACTTCCGGATGGTGGGTTACGCCTCGACGGCGCAAACGGCGCGCCGATCATGGTCGTGGATGCACCATGGGCGGTCGACGCTCACGGCGTCAGCTTGCCAACATCCTTCACTGTTGAAAATGGGACGATTACTCAGGTGGTCGACACGGCCGGTGCGGTCTTCCCGGTTGTCTCGGACCCCTCGGCGTGGTGGTGGGTTTCGACGAGCGCCATGTGTGTCGTTGATCTGGCACCGTTCTTCTTGCCGACGGTGGCGGCGAAAGCGGCACGGTTGTTGGTGAAGGCGAAAACGATTATTAATCGTTCGGCCAGGCTGCGGTCAGCCATTGCACACCTGGGTGGGCTGACAAATGCTTTGAGAGCTCTCAAGACATTTATTGTCAATCGCGGTAGGGGGCTTAGCGCTGATAAGATCGCTTCGATTAAAGCGGTTGCCGCATTCGGATTGGATCAATTGACTGATGCGTTAGGTGTTGGAAGTTGTTCATCGCTCGTTAAAGCGATAGTGCGAGAAATGAGAAACTGATGGAGCTATTCCTGTGCGTGCTCGGGGCAGTCGCTGGTGCGATGGGATATTTGATGGTCGGTCTTGTTAAATGGCGTCATTCACTGAGTCGGCACGGTTCTGGTCGGGTGATGGCGATAATTGCGATTATTGACTTATTTATCCTGTATGCGATCGGTGCGTTTGCAGGGAGAAGCTACTTACCGCCACTGTGCGGCCTTGGTGGCTGGGGAGTAGCAGCCATTGGTGTGTGGCTCCGGGGGAGGTCGCAATTCCGAAAGCAGAAGAGATCCGACAGGGGGTGAGCGGGCAGAGTTGCTTGCCCTTTGCCGGAAGTCTGACGGGAGATTGTGCGGTGAGCCCATCGTGTGCGAGGCACGCGCTGGGCTCACCGCACAGTTGTTCGGGCGGACTGCGGTGGAGCAGGAATAGGGTCTAGACGTAGCGGATTGGCGCTTGTGCTCGCGAATACCCGAACTGGTCCGTGCCGCTGGCCGACGCCGCGGGCCGCCCGGTGCTGCTCGAGGACATCGCCGCTAGCCCGGTCTTCCGCGACCTGATCGCCCTCATCGCGGAGCGGCCGGCATAACTCCCGAGGCGCGCGCGTTAGAGCGCGTGGACTGTTTGACTGGGAGGGGCGCTCATGCCGGGATGGATCGCGTGGACGGCGACGGCCGTTCTCGCAGTGGTGGTCGGGTTGTGCGAGATCCGGTTCAACCTCGGTGTCCCCGAGGGCCGCCAACGGCCGGCGGTCAAGGGCAAGTGGCCGTGGGCCCGGCTCATCAGCTTCGCGGGCATCATGGTGTTCTACGCGCTGGGCTACACCCAGGGCTACCACTGGCGGATGGCCCTCTTCGGCTGCGCGGTCAGCGTCGCGGTGGTGGCTGCCTGGTCGGTGTGCGGAATCCTCAGGGGCGGCCATGAGCGTCGGCCCGGCGACGCGAGCGCGGAGGAATAGAGTCGGGGACCGTGGTTATGCGTTTCAGTGCCCCGGGGAACGGCAAGCGGACGATGGCGGCCGGCCTGGCCGCGCTCGGCGTGGCGGCGGCCGTGGTCGTCACCGCGGCGGGGTGCGGGCACGATTACACGGCATTCTGCGGCACGTACCAGCAGATCAAGGCCCTGGCGGGCACGAACGGCGACACCGACTCGAAGGTCGTGGGGGACCTGGAGGCGAAATACCGGGCCCTCAAACCGGAGGCGCCCAAGAAGATCCGCGGCGACGTCCAGACCATGATCGATGACCTCGCGCTCATGAAGAAGGCGCAGCAGCAGGACAACGAGTCGCTCGTCGAGAGCATGGACACCGACAAGCTCGTGACGGCCAGCAAAGCCGTTGAAGCCCAGGTCAAGGACAAGTGCCCCGGGTTGATCCCGGCCTCGTCGAGCGCGAGCGGATCCGCTGGGGCTGGCGCTTCGAGCGCCCCGGCCGGCGGTCAGCCCGCCGCCTCCAGCTCCGCGAAGTAGCGCGCCAGCCAGCGGCCCGTCACCGACCCCGTCTCCCGCGCGCCGGCCGCGACGTCGCGCGGGGTTCCAGCCGCGACCACGCGGCCCCCCTCCACGCCCGCGCCCGGGCCCATGTCCACGACCCAATCGGCGGCCGCGACCAGGTCGAGGTCGTGCTCGATCACGACGACCGTCGCCCCGGCCCCGATCAGCCGGTCGAACACGCCGATCAGCACGCGCACGTCCGCCGGATGCAGGCCGATGGTCGGCTCGTCGAACACGAACAGCGTGTGGTCCTGTTTGCGGCCCAGCTCGCCGACCAGGCGCAGGCGTTGCGCCTCGCCGCCGGACAGGGCCGGCGTCGCCTCGCCGAGCGTCAGGTAGCCGAGGCCCACCTCGGTGAGGAGCTCGAGCTTGGCGCGCACGGCCGCCTCGCCGGGGCGGTCGAAGTGCTCCACCGCCTCGGCGCACGTTATGGCCAGCGTCTCCGCGATGGTCTGCCCGTGGTACGGGTGGGCCAGGGCCTTGGCCGCGTAGCGCGAGCCGCCGCAGTCCGGGCACGTGACCACGAGATCGGGGAGGAACTGGATGTCGAGGCTGATCTGGCCGATCCCGCGGCACGTGGGACACCAGGCCGCCTCGGTGTTGTAGGAGAAAGCGCCCGCGGCGCACCCCGCGGCGACGGTCTCGGGCTCCGCCGCGAACAGCGCCCGGATCTGGTCGAACACGCCCGAGTAGGTCGCCACCGTGGACCGCATGTTCTTGCCGACCGGCCGGGAGTCGACGGCCACGACGCGCCGGATCGGGCCCGGCGCCAGGTCCGTGACGTGCGCGGGGGCCGGGTGGCGGCCGGAGCGGGCGGCCAGCGCCGGGACCAGAGAATCGAGCACGAGCGTCGTCTTGCCGGAGCCGGACACGCCGGTCACGGCCGTGAGCCGGCCCACGGGGAAGGCCGCGCGCACGTCATGGAGCGTGAACAGGTCACCCACCGTGACGGCGACCTCGCCGTGTGGGCGCGCGGCATCGGCTATTGGGATTCGTCCCCCGGACGTGCGTTGTTCGCCTATCGGCGAACCCGACTCCCTCCCTTCGGTCGGGCTCGGCGCGACTGCCTGCGGAGGCCCCCCGGGTCTCCTCGGCGGTCCCGCGGCATCGGCCGCTGTCCCAGCGTCACGCGACCCACCGGCATCGGCCGCTTTATCCCGTTTCCCGGCTTGTCCCGCACTCCCGGCGGCCACCGTCCGCCTCCTCGGCGGTCCCGCCCTCCCGTCCAGGTACGGCGCGATGACGCTCTCGGGGTTCCGTGCGACATCGGCCACCGGACCCGCCGCGACCACGCGTCCGCCGGCCCGGCCCGCGCCCGGACCGATCTCGATGAGCCAATCCGCGGCCCGCAGTACCTGCGGATCGTGGTCCACGACGAGGGCCGTGTTGCCGCCCGCCACGAGCCCGCGGATCACCTCGATGAGCCCGGCCACGTTATCCGGGTGCAGGCCGATGGACGGCTCGTCGAGCACGTAGAGCACGCCCGTGGTCTCACCGCGCAGCGTGCGCGCCAGGTGGATGCGCTGCAGCTCACCGTTCGAGAGGGTCGCCCCGGGACGGTCCAGCTCCAGGTAGCCGAGGCCCAGCCGCTCCAGTGGGCCGATCTGGGCGGCCAGCTCCCCGGCCAGGCGGTCCGCCAGCTCCCGCAACGCCGTCCCCGGCGCCGCGAGCCGCTCCGGCAGGCCCTCGGCGAACTCGCGCAGGCGGCGGAGCGTCAAACCGGACAGCTCGGCCAGCCCGTGCCCGTCGAGCCGTGAGGCGCGCGCCGCCGGCCCGAGGCGCGAACCGCCGCAATCCGGACAGGTCCCCTCGTGGAAGAACTTGCGCAGCCGGGCCGCGCCGCGCTCCGACTTCGCGCCCGTGATCGCCTTCTCCACCGCGCGGAAGGCGTTGTCGTAGGTGACCTGGAGGTCGAAGGCGCCGCCCTTGCTCGAGCCCGTGACCAGGCGCCGTTTCACCTCGGGCCCGTGCAGCACGATGTCTTTCTCCCGGTCCGTCAGGTCCCGGAACGGCACGTCGGTGCGCACGCCCAGCTGCCGGACGATCTGGGGCATGAACTGTTTGCCGAAGAACATCCACGAGGCGACCGCGTGCTCGTCGATCGTGAGCGAGGGGTCCGGGATCAGCGTGGCCGGGTCGATCTCGCGCACCTGGCCCGTGCCCTGGCAGGTGGGGCACGCGCCGCCCGAGTTGAACGCGAAGCTCTCCGCCCCCGGCAGCGCCACGGCCGCGCCGCAGACCGGGCAGGCCAGGTCCGCCATCTGGGCCACGGCCAGCCCCGGCGGCACGAGGTGGCCGTTGGGGCACGGGTGCGCGCCGAGGCGCGAGATGGCCAGGCGCAGTGCGTTCAGCACCTCCGTGGCCGTGCCGACCGTGGAGCGGATCGACGGCGTGGCGGGCCGCTGGCGGAGCGCCACCGCCGAGGGGATGTGCCGCACCTGGTCCACCTCGGCGCGGCCCGGCCCGGTCAGCCGCCGCCTGGTGAAGGTCGAGAGCGCCTCGAGGTAGCGGCGCGCGCCTTCGGCGTACAGGACGCCCATCGCGAGCGAGCTCTTGCCGGAGCCGGATACGCCGGCGATCGCCGTGAACGTTCCGAGCGGCACGTCCACGTCGATGTCGCGCAGGTTGTGGACGCGCGCGCCACGCACCTCGATCCGGGTGGGCGGGTCGACCGGTTCACTTCCAGTGTGGTGGGAGGGGTGTCCGATGGCGTCCGGCTGGGTTTGGCGGGCGGTGCCGGGTTGGGCGCCACCTGGGCGCAGGTCGGATCGATCGCTCACGCCCCCAGTATGGTGCCCCTCGCGAATCTTGTCGTACGCTGACACCGAATGGCTTCGCTCGTCCGTGAGACTGAGGAGTCACCCATGTCCGGCGTGTTGATTTTCTGCGCATTCCTCGACGCCCTGTTCGTCACCGTCATGCTGATTCTCTACGCTGTGAATCTCGCATCGATCAAGCAGTGGTGCGATCGCATCGACAAGTGGCTCGCGGCGATCTATACGAAGGGCGTCGGGCCGCATGCTGAAGGCGAGTCGCCTGTGGGCCAGGCAGGACTTGGGCGCTAGCTGCGCAATCGCCGCCGCTCGGTTCACCTTCGGTTCACCTCGCGCGTGACCTGCTCGGAGCCCCACTGGGGCTCCTCCCAACGGCCACGCCCTCTCGGGTTCAGGTCCTGCCTGCGCCACTTTGTGGGCCAGGCAGGACTTGAACCCGCGACCGATGGATTATGAGTCCACTGCTCTAACCCGCTGAGCTACTGGCCCGGAGCGCCTGGGTGGGGATAGTGGCGCGCCGCCACCAGGGTAGC
>JAISIU010000244.1 GCA_031261885.1 Bifidobacteriaceae bacterium | reverse complement strand
CTGCGCGTTTTCGCAGGTCATATGCCCACCACACCCGCGAACCGCGCTCCATCCCCGCCCGCTCAGGCTTTGGGTGCGGCCCTCGTGCTGGGATGGGGTGGCACGGGGGCTCTGGTGTGCTCTGGCTGTGACTGAGGGCTTGTTTTGATGGGGGCGGCACTAGGGTGGGCGTGCGCCCGGTCACTGATTTGTCGCACGCATTGAAGGTGTCGGTTCATATGACACTTGTTCGTCGGTCTGGGTTCTCGCGGCTCGCTGCGCTCACCGCGCTGGCCGTGGGGTGTGCTGGCTCGGTGGCGATGGCGGCCGTTCCGGCCGCACCGGCGGGGGTGTTGCGGCCGGTGGGGATCAGCACCGGGTTCGGGCGGGACGCGTCCTCGCAGCGGACCATCACGTGGCTGACCAAACACACGGCCCGGCTCCGCGCGCCCCAGGTGACGTACGCGACATCGTGCGCGGCCGTGGACGCCGGAACCGGCGCCACTCAGGCCGGATCCGTGAAACGGTTGGGGGCCTACCTGAGCGGCTACGACGCCGCGACCGTGACGCTGACGGGCCTGGACCCGGCCACGAGCTACTGCTACCGGGTCAGCGGCGCGCGCGGCGCGGCCCGCACCAGCTCGCGCGACCTCACGTTCACGACGGCCCCGGCCGCGCCCACCTCGGTCACATTCCTCGACTTCGCGGACTCCCAGGGCACGCCCGCCAGCTACGCCACGTACTGGGCGAGCACCGTCAGGGCGGCCACGGCCGCCTACCCGGGCGCGGCCTTCGCGACGCACACGGGCGACATGATCGACGCCAACACCCGCGCCCAAGTGACCAAGTTCCTCGCCTCGACGGGGAAGGCGTTCGGAGGCCTGCCGCTGTATCCCGTGCTCGGCAACCACGAGGGCACCCGCTACACGGCCCTGTTCCGCCAGCTGTTCCCGCAGGACGCCGCCTCGGCCCGGGCGGGCGGCGGACCCGCCGCGCCGTACGCGCTCATGGACGCCATCGCCTACGGGCCCGTGCTGGTCCTCGGGCTGAACTCGAACTACACGGGCCGCGCCCAGATCGCCCGGCAGGTGCGCTGGGCCCGGGCCGAGATCCGGGCCCAGGGGACGGCCGCCGACGGCACGGCCCGGTTCGTGATCGTCGAACTGCACAAGAGCCCGTACGGCGGCACGCACGCCGGCGACACGGTGACGTCCAAAGGGATGTTCGGGGCCGGCAACCTGCGCAAATACCTGGCGCCCAAGCTGAGCCGGCTCGGCGTCGACCTCGTGCTGGCCGGGCACGACCACAACTACATCCGCACGTTCCCGATCCGGGCCGACGGCACGTTCCAGACCGGCGGCAGCTCCCGCAAACCGTCCACCGACCAGGTCTCCGCCAGCGCCGACGGCCTGATCTGGCTGATCCCGCGCGACAGCGGCCTCAAGACGTACGGCCCGGCGCGGGTCGACTCCACGCACCACCCGTGGATCGACTACCTGTGGCGCGCCCACGGCGAGAAGCCCGGGCACACCAGGCCCGCCAACGACGTCTACGCGGCCATCACGGTGAACGAGGCCGCGATCACGGTCGTGGCGCGCACCGCCGCCGGCGAGACAGTGGACCGCTTCACCGTCACGCGCTGAACAGGGTTGCTCGCGACGGCCCGCGTCGGGCCGGGGCGGGGTCCGGAGGGGTGCTTGTCGAGCCTTTTGGCTGTTGGCCCTGGGCTTGTCGAGCCTGGTGGCTGTTGCGGGAGGTGTGTTAGGACCATGAGGCTCGACAAGCTGGTGCGTGACTGCCGAAACGCTCGACAAGCTCCTCGGGGCGAACGGCGGATCCGGGCCGGGACGGGCCGGGGCGGGCCGGAATCGGGGGACGATGTGCCGCCGAGTTCCGGGGGGAAACGAGTAACCTGGTGATGTCGCGGCCAGCGTCGCGGCATGATCCCCTCCTGACATCAACCCCCGCCAAAGAAGGTTTCCCCCATGAGCCCCTCCGCCCCCAGCACATCCGCGGCGCCCTCCGCGCCCGCCGCCCCCATCACAGCCCGCGCCGCCCGGTCCGGGCCTCAGCCCGCCCGGGCGCGCGCCCGCCGGCGCCGCACGGCCCTGGTTGGCCTCGTCGCGGCTGCGGCCCTGGCCGGCGGCGGCCTCGTGGCCGCCGCGCCCCACGCGGCTCACGCCGGCGCCCTGCCGGTCACGCTGACCGTCCAGAACCTGGTCCAGACCGTGGCCCAGGACCCGACCACCGAGGCGGATTTCTCCTGGCACACGGCCCGCACCACGACCACCTCCGCGCCCCAGCCCCAAACCGTGCTGGACTACGGCCCGGCCCAGACCTTCACGTGCGACGGCGCCAGCGCCGCCATCCCCGCCACCGCCCTCTACGACCGCGTCAGCTACTTCCACGCGAACCTCACCGGCCTTGAGCCCGGCACCGCCTACCGCGCCTGCGTGGCCGACCCGGCCGCGGGCAGCGCCACGGCCACGTTCACGTTCAGCACGCGCCCCGCCGCGCCATCGAGCTTCACGTTCCTGGCGACGGCCAACCCCAACTGGCGGAGCACGGCATCGTACGCCAACTATTACGGCAACGTGCTGGTCGCGGCGCGGGCCGCCTATCCGGACGCCGCGTTCGCGACCGTGAACGGCACGGTCGTCTCGTCCGTGACCGACCGGGCCCACTGGGACGGGCTGGGCCAGGACATCGGCGCGGCTGACGTGGACCTGCCGCTGGCGCCGACGGCGGCCGCCGCCGGCTCCGCCAACCGCTACTTCGAGCTGAACACCGGGCTTGCGACCACCGGCACGTACGACACCGCGAACTACGCCGTCCGCTATGGCGACGCCCTCCTCCTGAACATCAACACGCGTCTCACCACGACCGCGCAGGTGAGCGCCACGACCGCCTGGATCGCGGCCCAAGCCGCCGCCGCACCCGCCGGGACGTGGCTGATCGCCTCGCTGCCGACCTCGTTCTTCGGCACGTCACAGCAGGTCACGAGCTGGCGCGGCACGATCGCCGACGCGCTCGAGGCCGCCGGCGTGGCGCTCGTGCTCCAAGGCGAGACACCCGCCTACGTCCGCACCTACCCCGTGGCCGGGCGGGTCGCGAACAAGCAGTACCCGTCCAGCGCCCAGGTGTCCGCCCAGGACGGCGCCGTCTACCTCGCGCCCGGGTCGGCCGGCGAGCAACAGGTCACGCCGACCACGGCCGCCAACTGGGCCTCCTCGACGGGCGGCTGGGCCCAGGTCTCCAGCGCGTTCGGCACCTCGACCGGCCAGGCCTCCACGGCGCTCGCCAAGAAGATGTACTCCGCGATCACTGTCTCGGCGGGCACCCTCCAGGTGAACGCCACGACCATCGACGGCACGTTCACCGACCACTTCACGATCCAGCGCGGCCCGCTGACGGCCACGCGCCCGGCCGCGGCCCAGGTCGCCCAGATGTCCCCGCTGGGCCTGAACACCGGGTTCGGCACGGACGCCGCGACCCAGCGCACCATCACGTGGCTCACGCTGCACACGCTCGGGCTCCAAACACCGGTGGTGACGTACGCGGCATCGTGCGCGGACCTGGCCGCCGCCGACCAGACCGGCCAGGCGGGTGCGGCGAACGTCACGGCGGCCTTCGGGCGCACGGCCCGCACCGCCTCCTACATGTCCGCCTACGACACCTCGACCGTGACGCTAACCGGCCTCGACCCGGGCGCGACCTACTGCTACGAGCTGTCCGGCTACCTGCGCGACAAGACCGGCGCCTTCACCACGGAATACCGCTCCGCGCGCCACACGTTCGAGACGGCCCAGGCGGATCCGTCCCAGGTCACGTTCCTCGACTTCGCCGACTCCCAGGGGCCGACCTCGAGCTACGCGGAGTACTGGGGCAACACCGTGGCGGCGGCGACGGCCGCCTACCCGGACGCGGCCTTCGCGACCCACACCGGCGACATGGTCGACGCCAACACCTCCGGCCATGTCACGAACTTCCTCGCGGCCACCGGGGACACGTTCGGCCAGCTGCCCTTCTACGCCGTGCTCGGCAACCACGAGGGCACGACCTACTCGCAGATGTTCGGCCAGATCTTCCCGCAGGACGCCGCCACGACAGCCGGCGGGCCGGCCGCGCCCTATCCGATGATGTACGCCGTGGCCTACGGCCCGGTCCTCGTGCTGGGCCTGAACTCGAACGAGACGAGCCAGTCCGAGATCGCTGAGACTGCGGCCTGGGTGCGCGCGGAGATCGCGGCCAACGGGACGGCCCCGGACGGCGCCCAGCGGTTCGTCATCTGCGAGGAGCACAAGAGCCCGTATGGCGGCAAGCATGCCGGCGACACGGTCACCTCGGCCGGCACCTACGGGGCGGGCAACCTGCGCAAGTATTTGCAGCCGGCGCTGTCCCAGGCCGGTGTGGACCTCGTGCTGGCCGGCCACGACCACAACTACATCCGCAGCTTCCCGATCCACGCGGACGGCACGTTCGGCTCCGACGGGGACTCGTCGGTGGCCTCGACGGATCA
>JAISIU010000219.1 GCA_031261885.1 Bifidobacteriaceae bacterium | reverse complement strand
AGCGCCACGGTCGAGGGGTCGTTCTCTTCGCCGGCGTCGGAGGACTTCGTGCCGACCTGGACCAGCACGACGTCAGCGGCGTCGATGTCGGCGTCGATCTGCGAGCCAGCGACGCCCACCTGGACGCCGACGACGGCGGAATTGACGTAGTTGAAGTGCAGCGGGACAACCGTCGTGCCGTCGAAGGTCACACCGGTCGGAGCGGTCAGCGCCACGGAGGCGCCCTCGGAGGTCGGGAGCGTCCAGTAGTTGAGCGTGCCCGGGCCGTCAGCCGGGATCAGGTCGCTGGTCGCCGCGGCGCCGTTGATCGTCACGGAGAAGCCGGTGGCGGAACCGTCGGCCGGAGCCGTCGGCGTGCCGCCGCTCAGCAGCGCGATCTTCGCGGTGCCGGCCGGGACGGCGACGTTCGCCGTGAAGGAGGCCGTCAGCGAGGTCTGGCTGGAGTCGACCATGCCGAGGTCCCTGCTATAGCGGATGGACGGCGCGGCGTAACCGACGAGGTCGGTGATCGCGGAGGCGTTGGCGGAGAACTGGAAGGTGTCGCCAATCTTGTTGCCCTGGGCGTCGTAGAACACGAGGCCGCCGACGGAAGGCACGGACGCCAGCACGACGCCGTCATCCTTCGTCACGGTCGGGGTGCCCGAGCCGAGGCTGTAGGTGCTCATGGCCTTGTACGGGGTCAGAGTCGAGAGGTCGGTCGGCACGTAGGTCGGCGAATAATCGCCGTGCTCGATGGCGTCGGAGAACTCGCCGACCATCGCGACCTTCGTGTCCGCGGTCTTGGACAGCGGCAGGACGCCGTCGTTCTGGAGCAGCACGGGGGCCTCTTCCGAGGCCTCCTTCGCGATCTGGCGGTGCTCCTTGGTGTCGATCTGGTTCGTCAGGCGGTAGGAGTCCCACGGGGTCGTGGGGTCGAACTCGCCGGTCTCGAACCGGACCGTGAAGGCACGGGTCAGGTTGATGTTGAGCTCGTTCTCGGAGATGAGACCGGCCTGGATCGCGGGGATCGTGTCGTTGATGTAGTTGCCGCCGGTGCAGTCGACGTCGGTGCCGGCCTTGAGCGACCAGGCAGTGGCCTCGACGGCCGTGATCTGGCGGCCGAGCTGGGCGGGAGCCCAGTTGTGGCCGGAGCTGCCGGTGCCGTTGACGTTCTCAACGGCGCCGCAGTCGGAGGTGACGAAGCCCGTGAAGCCCCACGTCTGACGCAGCAGTGTCGTGTCAGAGAAGTGGTCCGCTGGCATCGGGATGCCCTCGGCCGAGGTCTGATCAGGGACCACGTTGACGGCGCTGTAGGCCGTCATGAGGGACTTGGCGCCGTACTGCTTGACGATCGTCCTGAACTGGTTCGTGTAGTACTCACGCATCTCTTCCATCGTCATGTTCGAGGAGCCCGTGTGGCGGTTGACCTCGGAGTTGTTCGCGAAGAAGTGCTTCGGCGTGGCGACGGCCTTGAGGTAGCCGTTCGTGTTCGCGTCGACGTCGTCCTGGCTGCCGACCTGCAGGCCGGTGGTGAAGGCGCCGCCGGTGCGGCCGGTCAGGTACGGATCCTCACCGTAGGTCTCCTCGGCGCGGCCCCACCTGGGATCGCGGTCCATGTTGACCGTCGGCGACCAGAACGTCAGGCCGTAACGGCGGTTGCCGTTGATCGGATCCGACCAGTAGGCACGGGCCTCATCGGAGACCACGGTCATTTCCTGCTGGACTAGCGGGGTGTCCCAGGAGGAGGCGATGCCGAGGCCGGTGGGCAGCTCGGTCGCGATACCGATCAGGGCCTGCGTGGCCGTGTCGGTGCTCGTCGGCGCGGTGCCGCCGTCGCGGGCGACGCCGTGCAGTGCCTCGTTCCAGTAGGAGTAGGCCTTTACGCCGAGTCTCGGGATGGCCGGTGCCTGCCCGCCGAAGTTCGGGTTCGAGGCGGCCAGCTGGGCTTGCTTCTCCGGCAGAGTCATGCGGCTGACCAGATCGGCCGCGCGGACCTGCGGGGAGAGCGAGGTGTTTTGGTACGGATAGACCGTGGCACCCGTCGCCGTGGCGGAGGATGCCAGGAGGGTCGGCATGATGCCGAGGCACAGGCCGGCGGATGCCAGCCCGATCGCTACGCGCTTCAATGTGCGATGGGAGCGCGGAGTCGCAGATTTCATCATCTACTTGCTCCAGATTTGTCGATTGGTGGGACCGGCGGGGCGGGCGCGCTTCCAGGCACGGCTGACTCACCGGGAGACACCCCGGCGAGGGTGGGACCATCTTCGGTTCACGTCAGGTGCGCCGCTGATCAGGTGGCGACGGGCGAAACCAGCGAAAGTGACCAGGCTCGCTGGATGTTCACTCTCAGCGTAATACTTTGCCGGATCACCTGGGAAGGCTTTCGCCGACAAATCTGGTCACGGCACCAGCGCGAACGCTCCACGGGGACGACGCCGGACCGCACCGCACGCACGAAACGCAACCACCCGACATCGGGCGCCTTCCGAAGGGAGGACGATGCCGCACCGCACCTTCCCACCGAACGGAACCACCCGGCATCGGGCACGGCAACCTAGGCCGCGACCAGGTCCTCCTTGACGGGCTTGGCCGGCGCCGTCGTGTTCTGCTTCAGCTCCGCCTCCATCTGCGCCCGCACCTCGCCGAGGCGCAGCGCCGTGTCGATGTCGACGTCGAACGACTCGGGCATGATCGGCTCGTCAATGTTCACGAACATCAGCGGCTTGCGTCGCAGCCACTTGTAGATCTTCCTGAGCCCATGCGGCTGCTGGAAGCTGATCGTGATCGGGATGATCGGCACGCGCGCCTCCGCGGCCAGCCGGAACGCGCCGCGCTTGAAGTCCTGCAGCTCGGTCGAATACGGCTCCAGGTTGCCCTCCGGGTACATGTGGACCAGGCGGCCGTCGCGCAGCGCGAACTCCATCTCCGCCATGAACTTCCTGAGCTCGTCCATGCGCTCCGGGATCGGCACGCCACCCAACGAGTGAACCAGCAGACCCGGGAACAGCGACTCCAGATTGGTCCGCAGGGTCGGATAGATCGGTTTGCGCGGGAAGGCCGCGATGCCGACCAGCACGGCGTCGAACCAGTGGACGTGATTGCACACCGTGATCGCGCCGTCCACCTTGTACAGGTTGTGGGACCCCTTGACGCGCACGCCCATGAAAAGCCGCGTCCACAGGAACAGCAGCGGGACGGCCACCACGGAGAAGAAGAGACGCTGGATCACGCGATTCAGCAGGCACTTGCGGTACACGTTGTGCCCGGCCGGCGCCAGCTCCTGGTAGACCCGCTCCATGGCGCGGACCGACCGGGCCACGGTGTAGCGCTTGGCCGAGGCCGCGTAGGCGCGGCCCGCCTCCTGCAGCACCGCGCGATGCTCGAACCAGTAGTCGAGGCGCGCGGCCAGCGACTTCGGGTCGCCATGGTGGAACACGCTCTCCGGGTAG
>JAISIU010000164.1 GCA_031261885.1 Bifidobacteriaceae bacterium | reverse complement strand
GAGCGGGCGCAGCTCCCGCCGCAGCTCCAACTGGCGGTTCAGCTGCGGCTCGGACCGAATCTTGCGCCGCAAACCGGCCAGCTGCCGTTCCAGCCGCCGCACCTCGGCGGCACGGGCGGCCGTCTCGGCGGGCCCTTCCCCCGTACGAGGTGTTAGCGGTAGAAGCGGCCGCAAGAGCGCCGCGTACAGCCCCTCCAGATTGACCGCAGCCGGTAGCGGGACGCGCTTCGCCCCGCCTGCCCGGCCGGCATCGAACCCCCGTTCCTCTCGCGCGGCCGTTCCGGCATCGGCGGCGACACCAACACCCAAGGGCGCAGCGCCGTCATCGGACGCCACCCGGTGCCACACCGTCGAAAAGTACGCGGTCAACGACGGTGCGGCCGCGCCGCGCAACGTCTTGACCGCCGCCGTCATCCGCGTCTCGCGAACGTTCCCGGCCACACGCTGGACCTCGAACACGACCGGCGTCATCACGCTCCGGTCCATGGCCGCCAAGACCGTGTCCGCGACATCGTCGGCCTTGGCCGCCACAACGAACACCTGGATCTCCGGCACGGCGGCGGTGCCGCGCAACCCCACCGTCCCCTCGGCCAGGCCGAAGGCCCACGTGATGCGCTCCACCTGGTCGACGAACTGCTGCCGCAACCTTGAGTTGACGTTGGCGTGCCGGTAGAACGTCGCCTTGGGCACCGACCGGCCCCGCCGTGCCCGGGCCGGCCAGGCGTAAAGCGGGGTTTTGCTCGCCTCGCGCGTCACGGCCGGCCGGCCTCGTCCGGATCCATGACGACGACGAACGCCGTCAGCTCGAAATCATCCAACCCGGCTAACGACCCCGCCAACGCCGTGGTCGGCCCGGGCGTGAACAAGGAATCGATATCCGCCTCGACCGTGCGGCTGATCATTGAATCGACGGCCTGGGACAGGAGACGCGAGTAGGCGTCCATGCGGGCCCCATCCGCCGTCTCCCGGTTGAAACGGTGGCATAGGGTGCCGATCGGCTCGGGATACGGGCGGCAGCTGGCCCGCATCAGGTCCAGCAGCTGCTTGACCTGCGTGTGATCCGCCACCACGCTGCCCGCGCGGTCCAAATACACCAGATAGTGCGGGTGCAGCTGGTTGCCACGGCCAATCCCAGGACCGGCCGCCGTGTTACGCAACGCGAAAATCACACCCGGTACCAAGCCGATCTCCGGATTGGCCGGCACCACGGTGTGCAGGCCCTTGGGCCACGTGCCGATGTTCGGGTGCTGCCGGGCGTACTCGAGGAGGTCGATGCGGAAGTCATTGAGCCCCAGGTCCGTGATCGAGACGCCGGTGCGGACATCCTCGAGGTCGATCACCTCATCCTGCAGGCGCCGCAGCTGCTCCTTGCGAAACTCCGTGTCCGGCGATTCCGGAGCCAACAGGTTCTCGTCACCCGTGGCGGCCACGTTGGCCGCCACCATCCGGGCGCGCACCCGATCCTCGAGGTTCAGATACTCGTCCAAGTCCATGTCCGGCCAGAAGTTCACCAACTGAATCGATCCGTTGGCCGAACCGATGCGGTCGACGCGGCCGAACCGTTGGATGATCCGGACCGGGTTCCAGTGGATGTCGTAATTGACCACATAATCGCAATCCTGGAGGTTCTGTCCCTCCGATACGCAATCGGTGCCGATCAGCACGTCGATCTCACGCGGCTCCTTCGGCATGGCCTGGGTCCGGTTCTTGGACCGGGGCGAAAACAGCGTCAGTGCCTCTTGGAACCTCAGCGGCCGGTTCAGCGTGCTGCGCGGCCGGCCGCCGCCCGTCACCACGGCGGCGTTCAGACCCGCGGCCGAGAGCGCCGGGGCGAGCTCGCGGTAAAGGTAGGCCGCAGTGTCGGCGAAAGCCGTGAAGATGAGTGCCTTGCGGTTGCCGGGATTGAACGGGTGGGCCGTCTTGTCCTTGAGGCGGCGGCGCAATTCCCGGAGCTTCACGTCGTGGTCCGGGGTGATTCGGTCCATCGCTTTGCGAATGCGGGCGATGACGGCCGCGTCGTCGGCCAGGTCGCGGCGCCAGGTCTCACAGTCGATATCCGCCAGCGCGATCTGGTACCGGCCACCGACCTGAGCGTTCGGTTCGAGACCGATGCCAGCGGCGTCAGCGTCATCGTCCGTCTCCCACGCGTCGGCATCGAGCGTGTCGAGGGCACTCGACGCGACCGCTCCAGCTGGGTCCGCGATCGAAGCCGCGCCCTCATCGATCGCGACCACCGTGCGCTCGATCAGACCAGCCAATTTGCCGAGCGTGATACGGAACGCCTCAACGGAACTTTCAAGGCGCTTGAGAAGATTCACGGTCATGAGCCGTTGCAGGCCGGTCTCCCTGCCGGAATGGCGCAAATTGTCGAGCGAGCCCTGACCATGCGGGTCGTAACGGTCCTGGTACTTGGTGGCCCGGCTCGGATGGAGGTAACGCATCGGCGTGTAAACGGCCAGCTTCAAGGAGCCGAGCTCAGCGAACAGCTCCTCAAAAGTGGGGACGTCGGTCAGGTCGGTCAACGCGGGTCGGGCCGACTCGGGCGGGCGCCGAACCGGGAATGTGCCGATCTCGCTCGTGTCGTAGAACGCCTGGACGTGCTTGCGGGAACGTGCGATGGTGACTCCGTCAAGCAGCTTGAAGAAGTCGAAGTCCAGGTCGTGGAGGATCCGCTCGGTGGTGCGCTGGTCGGCTGGCAGCTTCGACCAGTCGTTGAAGACTCGCTGCGCGCGGCGAAACACCTCCTCAACGGACATGTCGAGGTCAAGCTGCTCCGTCAGCTGCGCGGAATCGCCCTCATACGCCAGCGCCAGCTGGTTCCTGAGGTCGGTGAACCGGTTGTTCACCGGGGTGGCCGAGAGCATGAGCACCTTTGTTTTCACGCCCGCTCGGATCACCTCCCGCATCAAGCGCTGGTACCGGGTCTCGCGCGGCTGGCCGTCCGCAGTGGGCCCTGAACCGGATGGCTTCGCGTTGCGGAAGGCGTGCGACTCGTCGATCACGAGCAGGTCGTAGTTGCCCCAATTGACCAGCGAGAGGTCCATGCCGGACGTGGACTTGCCGTGCGCGCGTGACAGGTCCGTGTGGGCCACCAGATCGTAGTTGAAACGGTCTGTGGCGAACGGGTTGGTGCGCAGGTTGGCCGTGTACGTCGACCAGTTGTCCTCAAGGCGTTTGGGCACCAGCACTAGTACCGACCGGTTGCGAGCTTCGTAATACTTGATGACGGCGAGCGCCGTGAACGTCTTGCCGAGGCCCACCGAGTCCGCCAGGACACAACCGCCATAGGTCTCCAACTTGTTGATGATGCCGGTCGCGGCGTCGCGCTGGAACGGGTACAAGGCCTGCCAGATCGCCGAGTCGCGGTAGCCGGTCGCCTCGTTCGGCAGCGTGTCATCACTGACGTCCTCGAGGAAGTCCGAAAAGACGTTGTAGAGGACCAGGAAGTAGACCGCCTCCGGCGCGTTCTCGGCGTAGACGGCGGCGATGGCGTCCGCCACGGCCTCGGTGACGTCGGCCACCTGCTTCGGGTCGTTCCACACGGCATCGAACACGTCCAAGAACTCGCGCGTCGCGGCGTTGTCGTCGAGCTTGGTCACGATGTTCGAGACGGCGTCGGACGGCTCATACCCGAGGTCCGCCGAGGTGAAGCCTTGAAGCGGTTGGTACGTGACGGCATCGTCTACGACCGCGAACTGCTGCATCGGTTTGTCGGTCCGGTTGGAGCGGAAGTGAGCCTTGCGCCGCACCC
>JAISIU010000293.1 GCA_031261885.1 Bifidobacteriaceae bacterium | reverse complement strand
GATTCGCGGACGCCGACGAGCAGGACGTTGGCGCACGCGGGATTGTCGGCCGTGGACGCCGTGTCGACGTAGGAGGAGCCGACCGGCGTGCCGAAGCTGAAGGCGGCGGGCGCGGCCTGGGCCGGGACGGCCGCGAGGCCGCCGGTCATCGCGAGGCCGGCCGCCGCGGCGACGAGCGCGGCCGCGCGGCGGCCGCGGTGGTGGATCTGGTGTGAGGGGACATGGGTCATAAGAAGGTTTCCTTCTATCTCAGGTGTCAGGGATTCGTGAGCGTCCCGATGAGTTCGCTCACAGCCAAATGGTAGCGACAAGCCCGTGAGCTGCCCGGAAACGGGCGAGAAACAACGGGAGTGACGGAAGTCATATAGTGGGACATGTCGCCTCTGTCATCCGCGACAGCGCCCCGTCGCATCCGCTACGGTTGAGCACCCCCAACCGAAATAGCTCGATAGGAGCGCAAGGTTATGAGCGCCCATACAACTGTTTCCGGCCCCGGCACGGCGCCACACGCCGCCGAGACACCTGCCAAAACCTCCGCCCTGGCCGTCGAGATGGCCGGCGCCGACATCATCCCCGACTCCGAACGCAAGGGCCACCCCCGCGGCCTGTTCTGGCCGTGGTTCGCGGCCAACATCTCACCGCTGGCCATCCCCTACGGGGCCTGGCTGCTCGGTTTCAACATCTCCTTCTGGCAGGCGCTCGTCGCCGGGCTGATCGGCATCGTCTTCTCGTTCGCCCTGTGCGGCTTCGTCGCCGTGGCCGGCAAGCGCGGCTCCGCGCCCACGATGATCCTGTCCCGTGCCGCGATGGGCGTCCACGGCAACCGCATCGCCTCGGGCCTGTCCTGGATCCTGACCGTCGGCTGGGAGACGGTCCTGGCCTCGCTGGCCGTGCTCGCCACGGCCACGGTCTTCGACAAGATGGGCTGGGGCTCCGGCTCCCACATCAAGATCATCGCGCTGATCGTCGTCGCCGTCCTCGTGGTCGGCGGCGGGATCGTCGGGTTCGACCTCGTCATGAAGATCCAGACTTGGATCACGGTCATCACGGGCATCCTCACGATCGGCTACTTCGCGTTGACCTGGAACCAGCTCGACTTCCACGCGCTGAGCCAGATCCAGGGCGGCTCCACCGCGCAGCTGATCGGCGGGCTCGTGTTCATGATGACGGGCTTCGGGCTCGGCTGGGTCAATATGGCCGCCGACTACTCCCGCTACCTGCCCCGGAACGCCTCCTCCGGCAAGGTCATGTGGTGGACCACGTTCTCCGCCTCGCTGGCGCCGATCCTGCTCGTCGTGTTCGGCCTCCTGCTGGCCGGCTCCAAGGGCCTCGACTCGGAGTTCACGAACAACCTCTCGGCCGACCCGATCGGCGCGCTGACCGGCGCGATCCCGACATGGTTCGTGATCCCGTTCTTCATCGTCGCGCTGCTCGGCCTCGTCGGCGGCGCGCTGCTCGACATCTACTCCTCCGGCCTGGCGCTCGTCTCCACGGGCCTGCCGATCAAACGGCCCGTGGCCGCCGCCATCGACGGCACGATCATGGTGATCGGCACGATCTACATCGTGTTCTCGGGCTCCACGTTCATCGACCTGTTCCAGGGCTTCCTCATCACCCTCGGCGTGCCGATCGCCGTGTGGGCCGGCATCATGCTGGCCGACGTCGCGCTGCGCAAGAAGGACTACGACGAGGTCGACCTGTTCAACCCGCGCGGCCGCTACGGCAACGTGCCGGCCACGCCGCTCCTCGTCATGATCATCGGCACGGTGCTCGGCTGGGGGCTCGTCACGAACGGCTACGCCTCGTGGCTGAGCTGGCAGGGCTACCTGCTCAAGCCGTTCGGGCTCGGCGGCCGCGGCGGCGACTGGGCCACGGCCAACCTCGGCGTGCTGGCCGCGCTCGTCATCGGCTTCCTCGCGACGCTGATCTTCCGCGCCGCCGCCGTACGCCGCCAAGAGGCCCAAGCGGCCACGCCGAAGCCCGGAGAGGCGGCCGCGCACGTCCAGGCGCACCACACCAACCCGCCGACCCACAACGCCGCGAAGGCGCCCGGCAAGGCCACGCTCGACGACGCCAAGACCGAGAAGAAGACGCCCGCCAAGAAGAAGGCTCCGGCCACGGCCCGCACGGCCCCGAGCGGCGAGGCGATGGCCCAGGCCGTCAAGGAGCACACGCAGCGCACGCGCCGCGAGGGCACGAAGTGACCGCGGGCGGCGGCGACCCGGCCCTCACCTGGCTGGCCGTCATCGACATGCAGAACATCTTCGGCGACCGCGACTCCGACTGGGCCACGCCCAAGTTCCCCCAGATCGTCGAGCCCGTGGCCCAACTCGTGAGGGCCTACGCGCCGAACGCCGTGTTCACGAGGTTCGTGACCCCGGCCCGGCCCGCCGGCGCCTGGATCCCGTACTACGCCGACTGGCCCAAGGCGCTCGTGCCACCCGAGGACCGGGCCTGGGACATCGTGCCCGAGCTCGCTTCGGCCCAGGCCGGCACGGCCGGGGCGGACGGGCGCGGCGGGACCGTCGTCGCGACGACGTTCTCCAAATGGGAGGGCCGGCTGGCGGAGCTCGTCAGCCCCGGCGGCACGCTCGTGCTGTGCGGCGTCTCGACCGACTGCTGCGTGATCGCGACGGCCCTCCAGGCCGCCGACGCCGGCATCCACGTCAAGGTGGTGCCGGAGGCCTGTGCCGGGGTCGACGACGCGTCGCACGCCGCCGCTCTCCACGTCATGGGCCTGTTCGCACCGCTCGTCGAGGTGGTGCCGCTGGCCGACGCCCTCGCGGCCGCCCCGGCCCGCTGACCGGCGGACCGCACGCCCCTCAAGCTTCGCCCACCCTTTCATTGAACAAGGTGCCGGCCCCGCTCTTCTCAAACTCCACGGGGCCGGCACCGCCCCAGCCCAAAACTTCTCTCGCCTCGGACCCCACCCCCGCCCCGCCCCGGAGCACACTGGAAACAAGCAAGGAGGCGGCATCGTGACCACGAGACAGCAACGGGCGGCGGGAGCGCTGTGGGGCCTCGCCGTGGGGGACGCGCTCGGCATGCCGACCCAGTCCACGCAACGCGCCGACATCGTCGACCGCTACGGCGAAATGCTGGGCGGGCTCGAACCCGGCCCGCCGGACCAACCGCTCGCGCCGGGGCTCCCCGCCGGGCACGTCACCGACGACACCGAACAGGCCGCGATCGTGGCGCGGCGGCTCATCGAGGACGACGGGCACATCGACCCGCACCACCTCGCCGCCGATCTCATCGACTGGCAGGAACAGATGCGCCAACGCGGCAGCCTCGACCTGCTCGGCCCCTCGACGAACGCCGCGCTCGAACAGCTCCGGGCCGGCGTCTCCGCCGACGAGACGGGCCGCGCCGGCACCACGAACGGCGCCGCCATGCGCATCGCGCCCGTCGGCGTCGCCGTCCCCCCCGAACCGCTCTCCGGCCTCGTCGACGCCGTCCACGAGGCGAGCTTCGTCACCCACAACACGTCGATCGCCCTGTCCGGCGCCGCCGCCGTCGCGGCCGCCGTCTCCGCCGGCATCGAGACCGGCGACATGGGCGAGGCGACCCACGCCGCCATCGCGGCCGCCCAGCTCGGCGCCGGGCTCGGCCACTGGGTGGCCGCGGCCGACATCGCCACGCGCATCGAATTCGTGGCCCGCGCGGCCGGCGCCGACTTCGGACCGACCCCGCAGCGCGCGGCCGGACCGTTCGGCACCCTCGCGGCGGACGATGCCGTTCCCCGCCCGATGCCGCTCGCGGCCGTCTTCGCGCTGGCCGGTAACCTCATCGGCACGTCGGTGCAGACGGCCGAATCCGTGCCCGCCGCCTTCGTCTTCACGCTCGCAATCCGCGACCCGTGGGTCGCCGTGCGCGCGGCCGCCAGTTGCGGCGGCGACACCGACACGGTCGCGGCCATGGCCGGCGCCATCATCGGCGCGGTCCACGGACCCGACGTCTTCCCCGCGGAAGCGAGAGCCGCCATCGTGCAGGCCAACCCGGGACTGAACGTCGACGGCTACGTCGCCCCGCTGCTCGCGCTGCGCGACCGCGCGGCCCAGGACGGCGGCGCGCGGTGAACGGCCGGGTGGTCGTCACGGCCAACGCGATCGTCGACCTGCTGTTGTCCGTGCCGCGTCTGCCGGCCGCGGGCGGCGACGTCGTCGCCGAGGCGTCCGGCAGCGCGGTGGGCGGCAGCGGCTACAACGCCGCGGTCGCGGCCGCCCGGGCCGGCGCCGAGGTGCTGTACGCCGGGCCGCACGGCACCGGGCCGTTCGGCGACCGCGTGCGCGCCGCGCTGGCCCAGGAGGGCATCGCCGTGGCCCTGCCGGCCTGTCCGGGCGCCGACACGGGGTTCTCGGTGGCGCTCGTGACGCCGGACGGGGAGCGCACGTTCGCGACCGCGCCCGGCGCCGAGGCCGGGGCCACGGCCCGGGACCTGGCCGCCATCCGGCTGCTGCCCGGCGACGTCGTGCACGTCTCCGGTTACAACGTCTGTTACTCCGAGGCCGTGACCGCCTGGCTGGACGGGCTGGACGGGTCGGGCGGTCCGGGCGGGCATGGCGCCGCGAGCGGGAACGATGGCGGGGGGCCCGTCGTCGTGTTCGACCCGGGACCGCTGCTCGGCTCGATTCCGCCCGACCGGCTGGCCCGGGCGCTCCGGCGCGCGGACTGGGTGACGGCCAACGAGCCCGAATCGGCGCAACTGGCCCTGCTGTCCGGCGCGGCCGGGCTCGCGGTCATGGCCGCCGACGGCGACCCGAACGACCCGGCGGGCATCGCGGCCGGACTGGCCCGCGACCGGGCCGGGGCGATCGTGCGGTTGGGTGCGAACGGCTGCGTCGTGGCCGTGCCCGGCGCCCACCCGGTGCATCTGGCCGCGCCCCAGGTCGAGGCCGTCGACACGAACGGCGCCGGCGACTGCCACACGGGCACGTTCATGGCCGGCCTGGCGCTCGGGCTCGACCCGGTCGAGGCGGCCCGCCGCGCGGGCG
>JAISIU010000132.1 GCA_031261885.1 Bifidobacteriaceae bacterium | reverse complement strand
CGTGGTGGGGCCGGTGAGGCCGGCCAGGCGGATCGCGTCCGGCTGGGTGGAGCCGGCGCCGCTGGAGCCGGTCTGGGGGGTGGCCGATGCCGGGGCGGCCTTGGCCTGGGTGGTCGCCTGGCCGGTTGACGCTGCCTTGGAGGGCGAATTGGTGGCCGAGCCCGCGCCGGCGCCCGAGCCGCAGGCGGCCAGTCCGGTCAGTGCGGTGGTGAGTGCGGCTAGACCGGCGAGGGCGGTCAGGGCGCGCCTGAGCCGTTGTGCTGTCATGGTGGTGTGTCCCCTTCAGGGGACGGATGATGGGCCGCCCCCGCTGCCACTCGATCTTATCGGCCCGGCGGCGGTGGCCTGTGGGCCCGTGGGCCGGTGGCCGTTTCGCGGGTTCGCTGCTGATTGGTTATGCTGGTAGCGAACACTATTTCTGTGTGTTCCAGCCCATCGCGTCGATTCCCCCCGCCCCGCAGCCCCACGCCCCATGTGCATAATGCCGTGTTCGCGGAAGGCGGGCCATGTCCGGTCATATCGAGTTGTCTTCGGATCGTCATCAGTTCGCCGTCGCCCATCCTCGTCGCGGGGCCGCCGATGCCGGACGGTTCCGCCGGGCCGGCCGGGCGGCCGCCGTGCTCGCGGCCTGTGCGATGGCGGTGACGCTGTCGCCATCGTTGGCCTCGGCCGCGCCCGGGGGAGCGCCCGGGGGTGCGGCCCCCGAGGCGGCAGCGGCCCGGGCGGCGCGCGCCGCCGCACCGGGGTCGCCGGCTCCCACGGCCACGGCGCCCGAGTCCGGGGTGGCGGCCGACGTCGCGGCCGCCGCCGAGGCGCCGGACCAGCCCGTCGCCCGGACGCTCGCGGCCGTCAGCGGGCGCGCGCCCACCGGCTTCACGGTCTCCCAGCTGCTCGACGTCGGCCTGAACTCACCGGCCGACGTGGTGCTCGATTCGAGCGGCAACCTCTACGTCTCCGATTCCGGCAACAACCGCATCGCGGTGTTCGACGCGGCCCACCTGGCCAGCGGCCCGGTCCGCCCCGACCACACGATCACGGCCGGGTTGAAGGATCCGCAGGGCCTCGCGTTCGACAGTTCCGGCAACCTGTGGGTGGCCGACAGTGGCAACAACCGCGTCGCCTATTTCACGAAGGCGGGCCTCTCCGGCAGCCCGACGGCCCCGGACCACACGATCAGCGCGGGCCTGTCCGGGCCGGACGGCGTGGCGCTCGACTCCGCGGGCAACCTGTTCATCGCCGACACCGGCAACAACCGCGTCGCCGAATACAACGTGGCCAGCCTCGCGACGAACCCGGCCGCCCCCGACTTCCGGATCACGGGGCTGACCAAGCCGTCCGATGTCGTGTTCAGCGGCACCACGCTGTACGTGGCCGACACGGGCGCCAACCGCGTCGCGGTCTACGCCGGGGCCGCGAGCCCGAAAGCGAACATCTCGGCCGTGACGCACACGATCACGGGCGTCAAGGCCCCGCGCGGCGTCGAGTTCGACACCAATCAGAACCTCTACGTCGCCGACTCCGGCAACAACCGCGTGGCCGTCTACAACAACGCGGTCCTGAGCGGCAACCCGACGGGGCCGAACCGCCAGATCACGGGCCTGTCCAACCCGTGGGGCCTGGTCTTCGACTCCTCCGGCACGCTGTACGTGGCCGACGACAACAACAACCAGGTCGCGGTCTTCAGCCAGGCCAACCTCTCGACGACGCCGACCAAACCGGACCTCGTGATTCAGGCCGGCCTCAGCAACGCCGAGGGCCTGGCCTTCGACTCGGCCGGCAACCTGTACGTCGCCGACCTCAACAACGACCGGATCTCGATCTTCACGGCCGCCCAGCTGGCGAGCGGCACGGCCCCGGCCAGTCCGGCCCACACGATCACGGCCGGCATCGGCTACCCGAGCGGCCTGGCCTTCGACAACAACGGCGACCTCTACGTCAACAACACGATGGGCAACATCACCGTGTACGCCAAGGCCAACCTCCTGAACAACCCCGGTGTGTCCCACACGATCACGGGCCTCGGCTCGCCGATGGCGCTGGCCTTCGACACCGACGGCAACCTGTATGTCTCCGATAACGGCAACCAGCGCATCGCGATCTACAACAAGTCGGTGCTGAGCGGCGACCCGACGAACCCGAACCGCCAGATCACGGGCTTCTCCAGCCCGATGGGTCTCGGCTTCGACCAACAGGGCAACCTGTACTTCGCCGACCAGTCCAACAACTGCGTCTACGGCGTCGCCCGCTCCCGCCTGGCCGCCAGCACCTCGGGCGCGAGCTACACGATCACTGGGCTCAACTACCCGCAGGACGTCGTTTTCGACAAGAGCGGCAACCTCTACGTCGCGAACGAGGCCGGCAAGAACGTCGCGATCTACGACGCCTCCAGGCTCGGCCAGAACCTCAGCTCGATGGACCAGACGATCAGCCAGGGCCTCACCGGTCCGTTGGGTGTCGCCTTCGACGGCGACAACGACCTCTACGTGGTCGAGAGCAGCTCGATCTCCGTCTTCAAGAAGACCGGCCTGCCGGGCGTGCCGATGGCCGCGATCGGCAACGGCCTGTCCGGCCTCGGCGGCCTCGCCTTCGACAACGCCGCCCAGAACCTGTACGTCGCCGACTGGCGCCGCAACCGCATCGACGTCTTCGCCGCCTCGAAGCTGTCGACCCACCCGATGGCGCCCGACACGGTCCTGACCGGCGCCTTCAACGGGCCGCGCGGCCTCGCCTTCGACAAGAGCGGCAACCTGTACGTGGCGGACTCCGGCAACAACCGCGTCGCGGTCTTCAACGCCGATTCGCTCAGCGGCCACATCACGACCCCGAACACGACGATCACGGGCCTGAAGAACCCGAGAGACGTCGCCTTCGACCCGACCGGCAACCTCTACGTGGCCGATGACGGCAACAACCGCGTGGCGATCTTCAACGTGGCGGCGCTCGCGGCCAACTCCTCGACACCGAGCGCGACCATCACCGCCATCGCCGGCCCCACCGGCGTGGCCGTCGACGCTTCCGGCAACCTGTACGTGACGAGCGCGAGCACGGCCGGGTACTTCACGGCGGCCACCCTCACTTCGAGCCCGGCCGCCGCCCACAAAATTACAGGCCTGAACAGCGCGAACGGTATCGCCGTCGACCCGGACGGCAACGTCTACATCGCCGACACCGGCGCGCAGCGCGTGGCCGAATACCGCGCCAGCGCGATCGAGTCGGACCCGACCAAGCCCGATGTCGTGCTGACCGACGGCCTCGCGGCGCCCGCGAACGTCTTGTTCGCGGCCGACGGCGACCTGTACGCGACCGACTCGAACGCCGGCGTCATCCAGGCCGAGCCCGTCTACGGCCACAACGTCA
>JAISIU010000028.1 GCA_031261885.1 Bifidobacteriaceae bacterium | reverse complement strand
GCCGGGTCGGACCCCTCGGCCCCGCCCACGACGTCGACGCCGACCCGCTTGCCCCACGTCTCCAGCTGCTCCGTGGCCGCCGCGCGGAACGTGTCCGCCGCGCCCAACAGCACACTGTGGCCCTCGGCCACGAGCAGGCGGGCCAACCGCCCGATGGTCGTGGTCTTGCCCGAACCGTTCACACCGACCACGAGCACGACGCCGGGCTTGCCGTCCTGGCCCGTCACGGCCAGGTCGCGGCCCACACCGATCTCGAGCGCGGCCAGCAGCTCCTCGCGCAGCGCCTTGGCCGCCTCCGGGGCCTTGCCCTCGACACGCAGCCGGGTGCGCAGGTTGCCGAGGATCTGGCCCGTGGCCTCCGACCCGACGTCGGCCGTCAGCAGCGTCTCCTCCAGCTCGTCCCAGTCGTCCTCCGAGAGTTGGTCGCGCGACAGCACCTTGAGCAGCGCGCGCCCGAGCGTGCCGCCGGAACGCGCCAGGCGGGCCCGGAGGCGCGACATGCGCGATCCGACGGCCTCCGGCACCTCGGCCTCGGGTTCAGCTTCCGGCTCGGGTCCCGGTTCGGCTTCCACACCGGACTCTTCGTCGGCGGCCGGTTCGGCGGGCTCACTCGCTTCGACCGGTTCAGCTGGTTCGACCGACGATGCCGGCCCTTCCGGTTCCGTGCTCTCGGCGGGTGCGCTTTCGGTCGCCTCCGCGGCCGCCGATGACGACCCGCCGGCCCGGCCCTGGGGCGCGGCCTTTGGCGCCTCACCCGGCCCGGCCCCAGCGCCCGGCGACGGCGCCGCCGCGCCGGACGTTCCGGCATCGGACACCCCCCGAGCGGATGGCGCGACACCCGCCCCACCCGGCCGGCCGGCATCGGGCGCGGACCCGCCCGGGGTGCGTTTCTTTGCCGAGTGACGGACCGCCATGACGATGGCGACGACCGCCACCACCACGACCACGACGGCGATGATCAACCAGAGACCGAATCCAACGTTCAACACCCATGGATTCTCTCACGCGCCCACCCTCCCCCGAACATGCTGAACGCCGGACCAGCACGCCCCGCTCGTGGCGGAACGGCTGGCCCGGCGTCCGGATCGTTAGACCTCAGCGGCCGGCTGGGGACCGGGGGCCGAGGCTAACGGCTTGGGTGGTGGCCGGTCTCACTCCTCGTCGCGGCGGCGCCGGCGGGCGAGCAGCAGGACCACGAAGCCCGCGATCAGCGCGAGCGCGGCGGCCCACAGGATCGCGCCGAGGCCCTCCGCGCCGGTCTTCGCGAGCGGCGTGGGCGCGGCCGTGGTCGTGGCGTGCGCGGTCTTCGTGACCGTGACGGTGGGCACCGGCGTGGAGACCGGCACCACCTTCGCGCCCGTGTCCGCCGTGCTCGGCGTCGAGTTGATCGTGTCGCCGCCCGGCGTCTTGGCCGTACCGACAGCCGTGTTCGTGATCTCGCCGATGGCCGCATCCGCCGCCGTCACCGTGTAGGTGGCCGTGCACGTCATCTGCGCACCCGGGGCGAGGGTCGCGGCCGGGCAGGTCGGCGCGCTCAGCGTGCCGGTGCCGGAGAACGACTGCTCCTGGACCGCCAGGTCGTGGAGCGTCACGTTGCCGGTGTTCGTGAACAGGAAGCTGTAGGTCAGCGTCTTGCCCTGCTTCACGTTCTCCGAACCAGTCGGGCTGACCGACTTGACCATCGTCATGCCCGGCTTCGGGGTGACCGTCACGATCGCGCAATCCGTCTGATCCGGGTCGCACGTCGGGACCGTGCCCGGCTTCGGGTTGCTCGGCGTCCACGGCGGGTTCACCGGGGTCGGCGGGTCGTACGGCGTGCCGCCAGGCGTGGTGGCCTTCGGCAGGGCCAGGTTCGCGACCCAGCCCTGGTCGACGTCCGCCTGCGTCAGCGTGTAGTCCGCGCGGCCCGTCGCGACCTCACCGGGCAGCAACACGCCCGGCCTGGTCGAATCCGGCCACTGGTAGGAGATCGCCTTGAGCGCGGAAGCCGTGCCCGTGAACATCGCCTCGTTGGCGGACACGTCCTTCATGGAGACGTTGCCGTCGTTCGTGATCTCGAACGTGTAGGCGAACGTGTCACCTGCCTTGACCGGATCGCTGAGGGTCGAGGTGTCGGCCTTCTTCACGATGCTCAGGTGCGGCTCGGCGTCGCTCGGCACGAGGGCGCTCGACGGGGTCGAACCGACCTCCTTGCCGTTGGGCGGCGTGCCCCAAGCCTTCGCGCTGTTCGTGATCTGGCCGGCGATCGCGTCCTCATCCGTCACGACGTACGTGGCCGTGCAGGTGGTCTGCTCGCCCGGCTGCAGCGTCGTCTTGGGGCACGTGATGGCCCCGAGCTGGCCGGAGGCGGAGAACGCCAGCTCGTCGATCCGGATACCGGTCAGCGTCTGGTTGCCGGTGTTCGTCACGACGAACGAGTAGGTCAGCGCCTCACCCGCCTTGTACGAGGCGGCATCGGACGGCGAAACGGACTTCACTAGGCTGAGGCTGCCCGTCGGGTCGGTGTCGATGATGACGCAGCCCTTGTCGTTCGGGTCGCAGGTCGGCGGCGTGTTCGGCGTGGGCGTCCACGGCGTGCCGGTCCCGGACGGGGTCGGCGTGCTGCCGCCCGGCTCGGTGCCGGTGGTCAGCGCCTGGTTCGCGACGTAGCCGTTGTTGAGGTCCGCCTGGGTCAGCGCGTAGGTCGCGGTGGCCGTGGCCGTCTCGCCCGCCTCGAGCACACCCGGGGTGGACGGGTCGGGCCACGTGTAGGTCAGCGGCGACAGCTGGCCGGTGCCGGTGAACTGGCCCTCCTCGACCTTCGCGCCGTGCATCGTCACGTTGCCGTCGTTCGTCAGCGTGAAGTTGTACGTGATGACGTCGCCGGCCTGCGGCGGGCTCTGGAGCTTCGACGTGTCAGCCGTCTTCACGACCGTGAGGTGCGGCTGGTCGTCGTCCGGAACCGTCGCGCTGGCGGGCTTCGACGTGACGTCGCCGCCAGCCGGATCCGTGCCCTTCGCGGTAGCTGTGTTCTGGACCTGGCCGGTCTTCACGTCCGCCTTCGTGACCTGGTAGGTCGCCTGGCAGGTCGCGGTCTCACCCGGCGCGAGCGTCGTCTTGTCGCACGTCACGGCGCCCAGCTGGCCGGACCCGGAGAAGGCCGACTCGTCGATCTGGATGTCCTTGACCGTCTGGTTGCCGGTGTTGAGGACCGCGAACCGATAGGTCAGCGTCTCACCCTGCTTGAAGGTGGAGGCGGTGGCCGGGGTCACGGTCTTCACGAGCGACAGCGACGAGCTCGAATCCGTGCCGACGATGACGCAGCCGGTGGCGCTGGCCGGGCAGACCGGCGGCTGGCCGGGCTGCGGGTCGGTCGGCGTCCACGGCACGCCGGGATCGCCCGGCGTGTACGGCTTGCCACCGGGCGTGGTGCCCGTCGGCAGGGCCGCGTTCGCGACCCAACCCTCGTCCATGTCGGCCTGGGTCAGCTTGTACTGCGCCTCAGCGCTCACGGACTGGCCCGGCAGCAGCACGCCCGGGTTGGCCGAATCCGGCCACGTGTAAGCGATCTGCCCGAGCGTCCCGGTGCCCGTGAAGTGGGCGTCGTTGACGGCCACCCCGCTCATCGCGACGTTGCCGCTGTTCGTGATCGTGAAGTGGTACGTCACCGTGGTGCCGGCCTGGACCGGGCTGGACACCGGGTCAGCCGTCTTCGTCAGCTCCAAGCCGGGCGCGGCGTCCTCCGGGACGGTGGCGCTCGACGGGTCGGAGACGATGTCGGTGCCGGCCGGGTTCGTGCCGTGGGCCTTGGCCGTGTTCTTCAGCGTGCCGGCGCGATAGTCGGCGGCCGTGATCTCGTAGTCAGCCGTGCAGGTGGTCTGCTGGTTCGGTGCGAGCACCGTCGCCTGGCAGACCGGCGTGGCGAGCGTGCCGGTGCCGCCGAACCCGCTCTCCTCGACGTGGATGCCGGTCAGCGTCTGGTTGCCGGTGTTCGTCACGACGAACGAGTAGTGGAGCGTGGCGCCCGGCTTGAACGAGGCGGCGTCGGTCGGGGTGACGGACTTGACGAGGCTGATCGCGCCCTCCCCGGCGAGCGGGGCGACGGCGCAGCCGACCTCGGCGTCCGAGCCGCACGTGGGCGGCTGGGTCGGATCGGTCGGGTTCGGCGTCCACGGCGTGGGCGGCAGGGACGGGTCATACGGCTTGCCGCCCGGCGTGGTGCCGGTCGTCACGGCTGCGTTCGCGACGTAGCCCCTGTCAATGTCGGACTGGACGATCTTGTAGGTGGCCGTGGCCGTCGCCTTCTGCTTCGGCGCGAGCACGCCGGGCTTGGACTGGTCGGGCCACGTGTACTGGAGGTCGCCCAGCTGCTTCTTGTCACCGCTGAACTTGCCGTTCGCCTCGTCCACGGAGAGCCCGCTGAGCGTGACGTTACCGTCGTTCGTCAGCGTGTACGTGTAGACGATCTCCTGACCCGCCTGGGCCGGCGTGGTCACGCCGCTGGCGTCCGCCGTCTTGGTCAGCGTGACGTGCGGGGCGGCCGTCGCGGTCACCGTGACGGTGTTCGAGGTCTGCGACGTGATCGGCGTGCCGTCGGGCGGGGTAGCCGTGGCCGTGGCCGTGTTGGCCAGCGTGCCGGCGTCGACGTCGCCCTGCTCGACCGTGTAGTCGGCCGTGCACTCGGTCGTGTCGCCGGGGGCCAGCTTGGTCGCGTCGCACGTGACCTGGCCGAGCATCCCAACGCCCTGGAAGCCGTCCTTATCGTTGATCGTGAGAGAGTCCAACGGCACATTGCCGGTGTTCTCCACCTCGAAGACGTAGGTCACCTTCTGGCCGACCGTGAAGTCCGCCGACGTCATCGGACGCAGCGTGCCGTCCTGAGTCACCTCAGCCGACTTCGTCACCTGGAGCCCCGGAGCCTGCGGCACCGAGAGGATGTTGCAGGGGTTTTCGGGGTTGGTGGTGGTGCAGGTTGGGACTTGGCCGGGGGTTGGGTTGGTCGGGGTCCACGGGGTGGTGGAGCCTTGCGGGGTGTAGTCCCCGCCCGTGCTCTTGCCGGCCGGGACAGCCGCGTTCGCCAGATAGCCGGCCGTGATGTCGGCCTGAGTCACCTTGTAGGTCGCGGTGCCCGTGACCTGCTGGGTCGGCATCAACGTGCCTTCCTTGGACGAATCGGGCCACGCGCCCCACTTGATAGCCGACAGGCTCCCAGTCCCGGAGAAGTCGTAATCATCGACATTCAAGTCGGTGACCACCTCATTGCCCGTATTGGTCAACGTGAACGTGTAGGTCACGCCCGTGCCGACCTTGACCGGAGTCGAATCAAGACTCGCCTGCTTGGTCATCGAGATCTGACGCACCCGCTC
>JAISIU010000342.1 GCA_031261885.1 Bifidobacteriaceae bacterium | reverse complement strand
GCCCACCCCCGTTAGAGCCACGAGGCTCGACAAGCCCGGACCAAACAGCCATGAGCCTCGACAAGCGTTCCTGTATTGGTCGCGTGCCGACGCCTTGAACGTGGGGTCCAAGGGGCCCTGTTTCGCTCAGGCCGAACGTGAGGATGGGCAATTTCTCCGTCTTCCACAGGCCGTACCCTCCCCATCGGGATGCTGAACGACCATAGGATGCATGGCTCACACCGCACCCATTGATCCCATTGCCACAGGACGCCATGAACGTGCGCGCCATCACACCAAGGAATTGGCCGCCAAACCCGTGGCCAACGCCGTGCTCACGCCGGATGAGGCGAGGAGCCTCGGTCTGACGCGTGGTCAGCTCCGTGGCCCCGCCTTCAGCCCGGTGCTCACGGGCGTGTACCGCCAGGCCGGTAACTCGGACCCTCGATCGTTGGGACTCCGGGTATGCGCGGTGGTCAAGGCGCTTGGCCGCGACACGGTGATTGCGGAACGCAGCGCACTTCGGCTGTGGGGCGTGGCCCTCCCGCCGCGGGTGCGCGATGACGCCAGGATCCATGTGGCGGTGCCGCGAGGCCATACAATCTCGCGCCGATGCGAGGTCATCACCCATTCGGTGAGTGACTTCGTGGGCCTCGACGTGAGGCGGCTTGGGGACGTCTTGGTGCTCGGTCCGGTCGACGCGTGGCTTCTCGCGGCCAAGCGTTGCGATGTCGAAGAACTCGTGCAGATCGGTGACGGGCTCATTCGCTTCAGCGATCCCTTGTGCTCCCTGGAGGAGATCGTTCAACGGGTCGACAGGCACATCGCCCAGCACGGGGGGCGAGGCGCCGCGAAGCTGCGGGCCGCCTGCGCGGCCCTTCGCTCCGGGACCGATTCGATCCGCGAGACATGGCTGAGGCAACGCATCGTGGCGGCGGGTTACCCCGAGCCACAGGTCAACGCTGTGGTCAGGGATCATGCGGGCCGCTTCGTCGGACGTCCTGACCTGTACTGGGAAGAGCTCAAGCTTCGCGTGGAGTACGACGGCCAATATCACAACGATCCCGATCAGCACGCGAAGGACACGATCCGCGACAGGGCCTTTGAGGCGCTCGGCATCGTGTGCGCGGTGGCCACCAAAAAGGACTACCCGGATCCAAGCGATTTTCTTCGGCATTTTGGCCGACTGTGGGACAGGCAGCGCGCGAAGTGCGCTGCGGCGCGGTCCGTGCCAGCGCGGTGACGACGCAGGTCGGCGGGGCGCGCTGTTCCTCAGGAAGCCTGGTCGTCTGCGACGAGTGGCGGCTGTGGGCTTATCTGGCTTGTCGAGCGTTTTGGCGGTTTCTTCGGGGCTTGTCGAGCCTGATGGCTCTTAGCCCACCCCCGTTAGAGCCACGAGGCTCGACAAGCCCGGACCAAACAGCCACGAGGCTCGACGAGCCCGGGGTCCCACGCAAGCAGGGGGCCCGGGTAGCCGTGGCCGGAGTGTGGCCGCCAGGGCCGGGGTCCCACGGGAGCAGGGGCTCGGGGCCCGTACAATGGGCGGGTTCCGCCCGAGCGGAACTTTTCTTATGCCATCGCCGCGGCGCCCCTCGTCCCGCCGCGGCCCAAGCGAGGAGTGTGCTGGTGCCGAAGCCCCCGACCAAGCGGTCCGCCGGAGTCACAACTGGCAAGGACGGCCGGGGCGGCGCGGCCTTCGGGAAGTACGGCCCCGTGGCCGTCGTGGCGGCCGGCGGCGCCGCGGCCGCCTGGGCCCTGAACCGGATCGCCCGCCGCGGCGGGCCCAGCTGGGACCCACTGCCGCTGGACCCGGACCTCGTCGACCACATGGCCCCGGCCGGCCCGGACACCTCCTTCCCGGACGCCGGTACCCCCGGTGACGGTCCCCGCCAAACCCAGCCCGCCGACATCGTGCGCACGGTCCGGCCCGTCATGCTGGACGGCGAGGACGCCGAACCCACCCAGGTCGAGGTCACCAGGCCGGCCGCGCCGGGCCGCCACCCGGTCATCGTGTTCGCGCACGGCGCGGGCACGGGCGGCCACGAGGAGTTCGCGGAGCACACCGAGCAGCTGGCCCAGCGCGGCATCGCCTGCGTCGTGGCGGACAAGGCGCCGGAGTTCTTCGGGCTCAAACACCGCGACTACGAGGAGATGGGTCGGCGCTACGCGCTGCTGGGCCGCTGGGCGCGGACCCAGGACTTCGCAGAACCCGACCGGACCGGTTATTACGGCGAGTCGGAGGGCGCGTGGATCGTGCCGCTGGCCATCGCCGAGTTCGACCCGGACGCCGCGTTCGCGGCCCTGATCAGCGCGCCCGTCATGTCGATGCGGCGGCAGGGCCTGTTCGCGGGCGGCGCCTACCTCGCCAACACGCGCGTGCCGGCCGGCGTGCGGCGCGTGCTGCCCAGGCTGTTCGGGACCCGTTTCCCGTTCGGCTGGGCCGAATACCTCGATTTCGACGTGCGCCCCTACCAGCGGCGGCTGACCTGTCCCGTGTTCGTCGCCTACGGGGTGGACGACGCGTCGATGCCGCAGGTCGAGGGCGCCGCGTGGATCGAGCAGGACCTCGCCGAGGCCGGCAATGACCAGCTGGCCGTGCGCTACTACCGCGGCAACCACGGGCTGCGCGTGCCCGGCCCGGACGAGCCGCCGGACGCGCCCGTCGCGGCCCGCCAGTGCGACTGGACCGGCAAGACGAGGCCGCTGAACCCGGACTTCGCGCGCGACCTCGCGGCCTGGGTGTCGGGGCTGCCGGGCGCGGCGCGGCCGCGGGACCGCGTGGCCGGGGTGGCGCCGTCGCAGCCGTTCCAGGCCGGGCCGCCGCCCCAGCTGCCCGCGCGCGGCCAGTTGGCGGTCCAGGCGCTGGCCGGGGCCGCGGCGCTCGGCGCGCTGGGCGTGCCCGCCGCCGTGGGAATGGCGCGCGGCGCACGGCGCCTGCGCGGGAAACGCGGGGAAGCGCACGATGCCGGGCGGCCGGGTTCCGCTGTGATGGCACCGGCGCTGCCGGCCGGGACGGCGGGGCCGCTGGCGGCGCTGGCCGCGGGGGCGGCCGCGACGTGGGCCGCGCACGGCACGTACTTGAAGACGGCCATCGCGATGTCGCTCGACTATCGGCGCGACGACCGCCTGATCACGTGGGGCTACCGCGGGGTTCGGGCGCTGGCCGCGGCGAGCGCCGGGGCCGCGGGCTGGCTGCTGGAGCGGTGTTTGCGCTCGGGCCGCCCGGCGCGCGGCGCGCGCGCCCGCCTGGTGTTGGGCGCGGGCGGCGCCGGCCTCCTCCAGGCGCTGGCCGCCTACTGGGGCGCCACCCCCCGCCCCGAGCCGCCCGGTGACTTTCGTCCGCGATCTTTTCTGTCAGTGGTCTGTGATTAGTTTGATGCCGCACGGAGCCGCTTGCGGCCGCAGACGATCGCAATCTGGAAGGATAGATACATGGCAAAAGACACGGTGCTTGAGATTTGTGCTGGGGCCGGCGGGCAGTCGTCGGGCCTTGAGGCAGCTGGCTTTGAACACGTGTGTGCCGTTGAGATCGACCACGACGCTGCTGAGACGTTGCGTCTGAACCGGCCGAACTGGAACGTCGTGGAAGGCGATGTTCACACGTTCGATCCGGCACCGTACGAGGGCGTGACGCTCCTGGCCGGCGGGGTGCCGTGCCCCCCGTTTAGCATCGCTGGCAAGCAGCTCGGCTCTGACGATGAGCGCGACCTGTTCCCGCGCGCACTTGAGCTCGTGGAAGCGCTCCGGCCCAAGGCCGTCATGCTGGAGAATGTCAAGGGTCTGGCGAGCGCGCGGTTCGACGCGTATCGCGCCCAGATCCTGAAGAAACTCCACGAGATGGGCTACGAGACTGACTGGAAGCTGATCAACGCCAGCTCGTATGGTGTGCCGCAATTGCGGCCGCGCTTCATCCTGGTGGCGATGCAGCCCGAAGCCTTCGCCTGCTTCCATTGGCCGGAGCCCGTGGGGGCGCCGCCGACAGTTGGCCAGAAGCTCTTCACGTTGATGAGCTCTCGTGGATGGGGCGGTGCCTTCACCTGGCGCAGCAAGGCTGACCACATTGCGCCGACGATCGTGGGCGGCTCGAAGAAGCACGGCGGTCCAGACCTCGGCCCGACCCGGGCGCGCCAAGCATGGCTCGCACTCGGTGTCGATGGTCGTGGCATCGCCGATCTGCCCCCGTCGGCCGATGACGCGGTCGACCTGGTGCCCAAACTCACGAACCAGATGGTTGCTCTGATCCAGGGCTTCTCGCCGGACTGGAAGTTTGCCGGTGGGAAGACCTCGGTCTATCGCCAGATTGGCAATGCCTTCCCGCCGCCGGTGGCGACGCAGGTGGGCCTCGCCATAAGAGACGCGCTGGCAGGCCGGTCGACTCTGCGAGACGATCAGCCGCTACTTACGATGTCGGCGGTCGCCGTCGGCCGGTAGCCGCAAGCACGTG
>JAISIU010000202.1 GCA_031261885.1 Bifidobacteriaceae bacterium | reverse complement strand
GTCTACGGGCGGCTCACGCGCATGCTCGGCGGGTCGCTGCGCCAGATCGTCTCCGGCGGCGCGCCGCTCGGCGAACGGCTGGCCCACTTCTTCCGCACGGTCGGCATCACGGTCTACGAGGGTTACGGCCTGACCGAGACGTGCGCGCCCACGGCCTGCAACCGGCCCGGTACGGAGAAGATCGGGACGGTCGGCCCCGCTCTCCCCGCGACATCGTTGGCCGTGTCCGATGCCGGGGAGATCCTCGTGAAGGGACCGCACCTATTCCGCGGCTACCGCGGCGACCCCGAGGCCACGCGCGCGGCGTTCACCGACGACGGCTGGTTCCGGACCGGCGATGTCGGCACGATCGACGCCGACGGCTACCTGACGATCACCGGGCGTACCAAGGAGTTGATCGTGACGGCCGGCGGCAAGAACGTCGCCCCCGCGCCGCTCGAGGACCGGCTGCGCGGCTACCCGCTCGTCTCGCAGTGCGTCGTCGTCGGCGACGGCCGGCCGTACGTGGCCGCGCTCATCACGCTCGACCCCGAGATGCTGCCCGGCTGGCTGCGCGGCCACGACCTGCCGCCGATGACGGTGGAGCAGGCCGCGCTCGACGAGGTGGTCCGCGCCTCCCTCGAGCGGGCCGTCGAGCGGGCCAACCGGGCCGTCTCCCGCGCCGAGTCGATCCGCCGGTTCCAGATCCTCGACTGGGACTTCACGGAGGCCAACGGCTACCTCACGCCCTCGCTCAAGGTGAAGCGCGCCAAGGTGCTGCGCGACCTGGCCGGCGCGATCGACGACCTCTACGCGTGAGACGTCCGCGCACGGCGGAATGATGGGCGGCCGGGCGCTGTTGGGACGGGGACCGCCCCTGTTCCCGTCACCAACAGCTCGGAGCCTGACATGGGGCGCAACGCCCGATCCCTCAGCGCGCGCCGGCCCGACCACACGCGCGGACCCCACGGCGCCTTCGTCAACGGCGTGCCCGTCGCGCCCGCCCGCCCGTCCGCCCACGACCGGCGCGGCCTCGTCGTACTCGTCACGGCCGCCCTCGGCGCGGCCGTCGCGCTCGGCGCCGTCGCCTCCATGGGCTGGTACGCGATCAGCCGCGGCGCCGGCCTACCCGGGCCCGACCCGGCCCCGGACCCGAGCCTCGTATCCACTCATGTCACGCTTCAGGAGGCCCAGGCCATCGCGATCCCCCACGAGTGGGACCTGGCCAAAGTCCGCCTCATGTCCGTGGCGGACGCCAAACACGCCGCCAAGCACGCCGACTACGACATCATCGCGACCGTCGACCCCGACCCGGCCAAGGACCCGCTGCACCGGCGCATCGAGCCGCGCTCGGTGAGGAGCGACGGCGCCTACGCCGTCGAATCCCGCCCCTGGACACCGGCCGAGCACCCGTCCCGCGGCCAGACCGCCACCGGCCAACCCGCCGCCCCCGCCACGCCGGGCACCACACCCGGTGGCTCCGAGACGCCCGCCCGGCGCTACGACATCGTCCGTCCCGGCGGCGCCACCACCCCGCTCGACACCGACGGCCTGCCGGGCGCCGCCGACGGCACGGGGTCGCTCACGGTCACGGACACGGGCGAGGAGGCCGTGCTCGGGCTGTGGCAGAACGACGCGACTGCCTCCGACACCGGGCTCTACCGGTGGGACCCGGACGGCGGCGGCCGCCACCTGGTGGCCCCGGACGCGGAGCTCGGCATCCAGGTCACGGGCGGCGCCGGGGCCTGCACGGCCAGCACCACACATTGGGGCGAGGCGCGGCTCGGCCGCAGCGTCGCGGTGTGGGCCGGCCGCACCGCCCACGGCAAGAAGACCGCATCCCGCACGCCCACGCTGTGGGCCAAGGCCCTGGACGCCGGTACCCCGCGCCGCGCCATCGCCGAACACGCCGCGGTCTTCGCCGTCGACCAGGCCAACGACGACGTCTACTACGTCGAGGACCGGGCCTCCCACGGCGGCGACCCGGCCTACCCCGAACGCCAGTGGACCATCTGGCGCGTCATCGGCGCGGCCACCCGGACCGCCACCGCGGTCGCCGAGGGCCGCTACGCCTCCTCCGGCGACCGCATCCAAGCCATGGCCGTCGACGGCCAAAGCCTCGCCTGGACGATCGGCAACGCCGAGACCGGCTGCGGCGGGGAACGGGCCGACGCCCGCGTCTACGTCCAGGCCGCCACCGGGCAGAACACCGTGATCCAGCTGGCCAGCGCCCACGCCCAGGACCTGACGCTGTCCGGCGCGCGCGTGGCCTGGTCCAGCTCGGCCAACTCCGCCACCGGCGAGCTGCTCGACGGCGACTGGCCGGCCCGCGCCACGGCCCCGCTGGCCGCCGGAACAGCCGGGCCGACCGACCGGCCCGTCCCGAGCCCCAGCCGCGCGCCCGGCCCATCGGCCGGCGTGGCCGGAGCCGCTGTCGCCACCGCGCCCCACTGTGGGCCCATCCCGCGCCCGGATCCGTCGGCGGCGACGCGCGCCCCGGGCTGCTCGGCCGACCTCGTCCCCGGCCCAGCCGGCATCGAACCGACCTCCGCCACGGTCCAGTACGTCGCGGACTGGACCGGCGGCACGCTGTTGAAACTGCCGGACGCTCCCGGACCGGCCGCCATCGTCGGCCGCACGCCCGCTGACGGCACGCTCGCGCTGGCCGGCGCCACCGTGCTGTGGTCGGAACGAGCGTCCTCCGGCGCGGCCCAGGGCGGCCGCCAGGTCGTGGCGCGCCTGCTCGACTAGCCGCACCGGCCGGGCGGCAGCGGCGACCGGCCCCTCAGCGCGCGGCCAGCGCCGAGAGCGCCAGGCGGTAGGAATCGAGCCCGAAGCCCGCGATCGTGCCCGTCGCGACCCCGGAGATCACACTCGTGTGCCGGAACGTCTCACGGCTCGACGGGTTCGAGATGTGGATCTCGACGAGCACCCCGCCGCGCGCCGTCAGGTCCGCGACGGCGTCACGGAGCCCGTACGAATAGTGCGTGAACGCCGCCGGGTTCAACACCACCCCGATCCCCCGGTCCGCGGCCTCATGGATCCAGCCCATGACCGTGGCCTCGTCGTCGCTTTGCTTCAGCGTCACGTCGAGGCCCAGCTCGCCGCCCCAGGCCGCGACCCGCCGCGCCAGCTCCTCGGCGTCGACCCGCCCGTAGATGTCCGGCTCGCGGCTGCCCAGCCGCCCGAGGTTCGGCCCGTTGACCACCCACACGGTCCGGCCGGCCCCCCGGCCGCCGCCCACCACGCGGAGGGCCGGGCCCGCCGTCGTCTCGTCGTTCATCCGATGCCTCCCTCGCCGAGCGGGCGGGCGGTCACGCTGACCGCCTCGTACGCTGCCTCGAGCAGTTCCTCCGGCGGGTCCTCCGCGAGCACAGGGCGCCCGATCCCGCTGAGCAGCACCATGCGCGTGTGGCTGCCGCGGTTCTTCTTGTCGATCCGCATCCTGGCGCGCAGCTGCTCCCAACGCCCCGGGGCGTAGCTCGTCGGCAGGCCCACCGCGGCGAGGATCTCGCGGTGCGCGCCCCTGAGCGAGGAGTCCATGACGCCGCCCCGGGCCGCCACCTCGGCCGCGAACACCATGCCGACCGCGACCGCGTGGCCGTGCGCCCACGTGTAGTCCTCGACGCGCTCGATGGCGTGCGCCAGTGTGTGGCCGTAGTTCAGGATCGCGCGCACCGAGTGCTCGAACGGGTCCGCCGCCACGACATCGACCTTGACGGCGATCGCACGCTCGACGAGCTCGTGCAGCACGTCGCCGGCCGGGTCGAGGGCCGCGCGCGGCGCGCCCCACACGAGGTCGAGGATCTTCGGGTCCCGGATGAAGCCGCACTTGAGGATCTCGCCGAGCCCCGAGGTCACGGCCGCGTGCGGCAGCGTGCTGAGCGTGTCGAGGTCGCAGACCACGGCCTGGGGCGCGTGGAAGGCGCCCACGAGGTTCTTGCCGGCCAGCGTGTTGACGCCGGTCTTGCCGCCGATCGCCGCGTCCACCATCGCGAGCAGCGTGGTCGGCACGTTCAGGTACCTGACGCCGCGCAGCCACGTCGCGGCGATGAAACCGGCCAGGTCCGTGACCGTGCCGCCGCCGATCCCGACCACGAGGTCCGTCCGCGTGAAACCGGCCTCGCCGAGCAGGTCCCAGCCGCGCTGGGCGACCTCGATCCGTTTCGCGGCCTCGCCGTCCGGCGGTTCCAACAGGCGCGTCTCGAGTCCCTGGGCGCGCAGCCGGTCGACGAGGCCCAGCACGCGGTCGCGCAGCGTCGGGGCGTACACGATGAGCACGCGATTAACGTCCCCGGGGAAGAAGTCCTCCAGGTGGCCGACGAGCCCGCGGCCCACTCTCACCTCATGCGCCGCGTCCGAGCCGACGGCCGGTTCCGCCGCCGCGCCGCCGGGCCCCTCGGCGCCGCCGGCCGGGGTCACGAGTTCCCGCACGCGCATCTGGCCCGCCGCCTGGGTGGCGTCCGCCTGGCTCATCGTTCTCCTCCCGTTCGCCCCGCCTGTTTCACCAGGGTAGCGAGGTCGCGGGCCACGTCGGCGGGGGCACGGCCGTCCGTGACGACGCGGTGGGCGGCCAGCGCCGCGTAACGGGGCCGCCGGGCCGCCATCTGGATGCGCCAGAGCGCGCGCGGCGCGAAGCCGAGCGCCGGGTGCGGCGCGTCGAGCCCGGCGCGGCGGATGCCCTCCTGGTCGCCGACGTCGAGGAACACCGTGCGCGCAGGGTCGATGAGCCGGGCCGTGGCCTCCTCGAGCGGCGCGGCCGAGCCGAGGGCGACGACCTGCGGCGCCGCGGGCGGCGTGGCCAGGAGCCCGCGCACGAGGCCGGCCTGCCGCTCCAGGTAGGCGGCCTCACCCCGGTCGACGAACAGGTCCTCGGGGCTCTCGCCCGTGCCGGCCGCGACCAACTCGTCGGTGTCCACGAAGTCCCAGCCCAGCAGCGCGGCCAGCGCCCGGCCGACGCTCGTCTTGCCGGCGCCAGGCGGGCCGATCAGGCAGAGCCGGGCGGCGCCCTCCCCGCGGCCGCTCACCTCAGGTGCTCGGGGATCTGCGCCAGGTAGCCGTCGATGTTGCACCTCACCTCTTGGAGCGTGTCGCCGCCGAATTTCTCGGCCGCGGCCCGGGCCAGCGCGAGCGCGACGACGGCCTCCGCGACGACGGCGGCCGGCACGACCGCCGACGTGTCGGAACGTTGGTGGTGGGCACGGGCCGCGGCGCCCGTCGCCGTGTCGATCGTGGCCAGCGGGTGCGGCACGGTCGGGATCGGTTTGACGGCGGCCCGCAGCACGATCGACTGGCCGTTCGACATGCCGCCCTCGATGCCTCCCGCCCGGTTCGTGGCGCGGTGGTAGGCGCGCGGCCGGAACGGTTGCCGCCCACCGGTTCCGGGATGCCCGACGCCGGCCGCCGATGGCGCGGCGGAGCCGGTTCCGTGGCCGGGCGCGGCGGGGGCGGGGCCCGGGAAGATCTCGTCGTGGGCCTCGGAGCCCGGCAGCTGGGCCAGCGCGAAGCCGGCGCCGATCTCGACCCCCTTGACGGCCTGGACGCCCATGAGCGCGGCGGCCAGCTGGGCGTCGAGCCGGCGGTCGGCCTCGACGTGCGAGCCGATGCCCGGCGGCAGGCCGTAGGCCAACACCTCGACGACCCCGCCGAGCGTGTCGCCGGCGGCCTTGGCGCGGGCCAGCTCCTGCGCCATCGCCTCCGCCGTGGCCGGGTCGAGGCAGCGGACGGGGCTCTGGTCGATGTCCCGGGCCTGGGCCGGCGTGGGCCGTGGGGCGTCGGCGGGCAGCGCGGCCCGGCCGATGCGGACGACGTGCGCCACGACGTGCGCGCCGAACGCCTGCTCCAGGTAGGCGGCGGCGGCCGCGCCGAGCGCCACGCGGGCCGCGGTCTCGCGCGCCGAGCTGCGCTCGAGGATTGCGCGGGCGTCCGCCTGGCCGTACTTGATCATGCCCGCGAGGTCCGCGTGGCCCGGCCGGGGCCGGGTCAGCGGCAGCGCCCGGGCCTCGTCCGGCACGGGCGCCGGGTCCGGGCTCATGGTTCGTTCCCATTTGGGCCATTCGGAGTTGGCGATCTCGAAAGCGAGCGGTCCGCCCGTGGTCAGGCCGCGCCACAGCCCGCCGATGACGGTCAGCCGGTCCGCCTCGAAGCTCTGCCGGGCGCCGCGGCCCGCGCCGCCGCGGCGGCGCGCCAGCGCCGCCTCGACGTCCTGGCTGGTCAGGGCGATGCCGGCCGGCATCCCGTCCAGCACCGCCACAAGGCTCCGCCCGTGGGATTCCCCCGCCGTCAACCAACGCATGGGCTCAGCCTACTGGCCGGCCGCCGCCATCAGGGCCGTCCGCATCGGCGCGAGTGGCGCCTGCTCCGCGCCGGTCTGCCACTGGACTTGGAGCGCGGCCTGGTGCAGCAGCATGTCGAGGCCCGAGGCCACGGCGCCGCCGCCCCGGGCCCAGGCCGCGGCCAGCGGCGTGGGCCACGGCGTGTAGGCGACGTCGAGCAGCCGCCGGCCCGCCAAAGCCGCTGGCCCCCGCTCCCGGACGAGCGCGGCGACGCGCTCCGCCGTCGGGTCGGCGGCCCCGGCCGGCAACGTCGAGACGACCACCCGGCCGCGCGGCGCACCGGCCTTGGGCCAGCGCACCACGGCCACGTCGAGGCCGTCGATGCCGAGCCCGGCTTGGGCGCGCCTCACCGCGCCCGCCCGGGCCGGTTCGCGCGCCCACACCTCGATGCTCCGCACGCCCGCGAGCGCGAGCGCCGCCACGGCCGAGGCGGCCGTGGCCCCCGCGCCGAGCACCGTGGCCGGCCCCGTCAGCGCACCATCACCACCGGGCGTGGAGGTTAATGGCTGATTCTGGCCCCCAAAACTGCCATAACCCTCCACGCTCGGAGAGCCTGGGGTCTTGGAGGGTGAGCCGGTCACCGGCCCGGCGTCATCGACGGCCGCGTCGCCGGGGGCGGCGCCGCCGAGGCGCGCCTCGCGCAGTGCCGCGATGATGCCGTGGACGTCGCTGTTGTCGGCCACCCATTGGCCCGCCCGGCTCCGGTACAGCGTGTTCGCCACGCCGAGGGCCGCCGCCAGGGGCCCGACCTCGTCCGCGACGGCCAGCACGGCCTGCTTGAGCGGGCGGGTCAAAGCGAAACCCGACCAACCGGCATCGGCCGCCCCGCCCGGCCGGCCGAGCGCTCCGGCCCGGTCCAGCCACTCCCTACGCGCCGCTTCCGTGACGTCGTACGCCTCGTAGCCCCAGTCCAGCCCGAGCGCCCGGTAGGCGGCCCGGTGCAGCACGGGCGAGAGCGAGTGGGCGATCGGATGCCCCAGCACGGCGCAGCGGCGCGGCGCGGGACTCTGGGACACGGGGGATCGCCCCTTTCCGGTCAGGTGGTCGGTGGGTTGGGAGGGGTTGGGCGCGCAGCAGCCGTCAGCCCGCGGCGGGCTTCGCCGTCGCCTCCCACGCCTGAAGCTTCTGGATCGCGGCCTGGTGCTGCGCCTCGGTCTTCGAGAACACCGTCTCGCCCGTATCGAGGTTCACGGCGACGAAGTACAGGTAGTGCGTGGGCGCCGGGTCGAGCGCGGCCTGGATCGAGGCGTCGCCCGGCGAGCAGATCGCCGTGGCGGGCAACCCGGTGTGAACGTACGTGTTCCACGGATTGTCCGCGGCCCGCTCCTTGTCCGTGGTGTACACGGACGTGAAGTCCTGGGCGCCGTAGGACACCGTGGCGTCCGACTGCAGCTTCATGCCCTTCTTCAACCGGGTCTGGAACACCTGCGAGACCTTGGCCCGGTCCCCCGCGAGCTTCGACTCCTTCTCGATCATCGAGGCGAGGATCACGATGTCGTGTTCGCGCCCCGCCGGCACGCCGTCCGCCTGGAGCTGCTGCGTCGTCTTCTTCACCATCTGGGTGAGCGCCTGCGTGGCCGTGGTGCCCGGCGAGAACGAGTACGTCGCCGGGAACAGCCAGCCCTCGACCTGGCCCTGGGCGGCCGCCGGCAGGCCGATGGCGGCCGGGTTCTTCGCGGCCGCCTGGAAGTCCGCCACGGTCAGGCCCAGCGCCTTCGCGGACGCCTGGTAGATCTGCGCCGCGCGGTAGCCCTCGGGGACCGTCACCTTGATGACCTCGCGGTTGGCCTCGTCGAGCAGCGCCAGCACGGCGTTGGCCGCCGACTGCCCCTTGTGCAGCTTGTACGTGCCGGGCTGGATGCTCGTGGCCTTCGAGTTCTCGTTGTAGGCCTCGATGAATGACTTCTCCGTGGCCACGACCCCAGCTTTCACGAGGGTCTGGGCGATGGCCGCGCCGCCGTCGCCGTCCTTGACCACGACCGTGGCCGTGCCCTGGCCGGAACCGGCGTAGTCCTCCACGTCGTGGTGTCCGTGCCCGAAGTCCTGGACGAACGGCACGATCACGCGCACGCCGACGAATCCGACGACGACGAGCACGATGGCCGCCAACACGGCCGTGAGCACGTGCCGCCGCCGGTGCGATGCTTTGCGCCGCACCTCGGTGTTGTGCCTGGACCGCCGGGTGAGCGGGGCTTCCCCGCCCGGCTCCTGCTGGACGTCCTCCTCTTCCTGGGGACCCAGCTCAGAGAACCAATCGCTCACGCGTCTCCTCTGTGATAGCTAC
>JAISIU010000195.1 GCA_031261885.1 Bifidobacteriaceae bacterium | reverse complement strand
GTCATGAGATATGGCTGTTAACGGGGGCTCTTAGGAGCCATTTCTCATGACGCTCGGGTTTGAGGTGGTGGGGTCGGCGTCGGGGGTTCAGAAGAACGGCGGGGGCCGGGGGAACTGTGGGTTCCTCCGGCCCCCGCCTGGGGCTGGCCGAGTCGGCATCGGCCTTATCTGGGTTGGCTCGGGTTGGCTGGGTGGCCAGCGTCAGCCGCGGATGGTCTTCAGGCCGTGCCGCGTCCCGGCGGGGGGCCAGTGGTTAGGCGGAGGGCGGCGCGCCGAGCACCGTGACGCCGCGTTGGGCGGCGCGTTTGGCGAGCTGGTGGTCGAAGGTGGCGAGTTGACTGCCGGTCTGTTCGGCGGTGTCGAGCGGGTAGCAGTCCGGAAGTTTGAGGCCGGACGAGGCGCGGAGGTCGGCGACGCGCTGTGGCTGGGCGGATTCCGGAGTACATATCTGGATTCCTTCCGCCAACAGGGCCGCGTACACGGTGTGCGCGGCTCCGGCGCGGGCCGGGCCGACGAGGACTTCCGCCATGGTGACGGGGTGGATAAGAGCATTGTTGGGGAGCGCCTCGCGCATTACCGCGGTGGCCGCCTCATGGTGGACGTTCGCCGGGTTGAGGTGGGCGATGACGGTCACCGCGTCAAGAACGATCATCCCAGTCTTCCCTTAGCTCTTCGAGATAGTCCGCCGGGTAATACCGCGCGAAGGCTCCAGATGTCACGAACTCGAACGCCTGGCGCTGGGATAGCTCGGTGGAGGCGAGGGCCTCCTGTGCGGCTGGTTCGGCGCGGCGCACCGAGGTGGCTCCGATGACGGCCAGGCGCGAGATGGCTTGTGACTTGGGGAGGCCGGGCCAGGCGTGCTCAGCGACGCCGACCGCGTCCATGAGCGGGTCGGTGGCCGGAACCTGGAACCTCTTGAGTGCCGTAGGCATGCGAAAAGTGTATCACCTGAGTGACGCACCAGGTGTCTACCAACAGCGGCTGAATTCTGACCCCGTGGTGGGGGTCACCCCGGGTAACCACGCTGTGTCATGAGATATGGCTGTTAACGGGGCCTCTTAGGAGCCATTTCTCATGACGCTCGGGTTTGGGGTGGGGTGGGGTGGGCATCGCCGGGGCCAGAGGGCCAGAAAAGCGGCGGGGGCCGGGGAACTCTGGGGTCCTCCGGCCCCCGCCTGGGGCTGGCCGAGTCGGCATCGGCCTTTATGGGTTGGTTCGAGTTGGCTGGGCGGTTCGCCTCAGCCGCGGATGATCTTCAGGCCGTGCCGCTTCAGCGATTCGGCCTCCTGGGTCTTGAACTGCCGGAACCTCGGCAGGAACTTGTCCCAATCGATCTGGTGGGCGTCCAGCTCCGGGCCGTCGATGCAGGCGTGCTTGCGCACCAGCTTGCCGGTGTCCGGGTCGATGTACGGCACCATGCAGGCCCCGCACATGCCGGTCGCGTCCACCATGATGGCGTTCAACGACGCGATCGTGTGCACACCGTACTTGCGGGTCATCTCGACGACGTTCCGCATCATCATGGGCGGGCCGATGGTCGTGACCTCCGCGATCTTGCGGCCCTCGCCACGCTTGTTCGCCTCGAGCATCTCCTCGAGCGGCGTGGTGACGAAGCCGTGCACGCCGAACGTGCCGTCGTCGGTCGCGTAGATGACGTCCAACAGGTCGCCGAACTCGCGCTGCAACTCGGGGACGCGCTCGCCCTCCTCGTTCCAGAACATCAGATGCTGGCTGCGGAACCCGGAGATCAACGTCACATGGTTGCCGAGCCTGAGATGCTCCCGCATGATCGGGTAGACGGGCGGCAGCCCGAGGCCGCCGGCCGTGAAGACGATCGTCTCTTCCGGCCCGATCTTGTGGAGCTCCGACGGCCGGCCCAACGGACCGGCGATGCCGGCGAGGGCGTCGCCCTCATGCATCTGGTTGACGAGGATCGAGCTGGTCCCAACGCCCTGGATCACGAGCGTGACCGTGCCGGCCGCCTCGTCCCAGTCCGCCAGCGTCAACGCCATGAGCTCGCCGTCCGGCGTGGGCAGCACGCGGACGAACTGCCCGGCCCGGGCCGAAGCCGCGATCACCGGCGCGTTGACGACCAGTTCCTCGATGCCGGGGGACAGGGACCGCTTCTTCAGGATGACCGGACGCGCCTGGCCCTCCTGCGTGAAGGCCAGCGCCCCGGCCACCATCTCGCCGATCTGGGCTGGCGCGAGCTGCGCCGCCGAATCCGGGATCTCCTGCGCCGCGCTACGGCCGTCGCCGGCCGCCTTGATCGCGGTGGACCCGCCGCGGGCCGCGTCGCCGCCAGAGTAGACCCCCGGCATCGACGTCTCCTGCGAACCAGGCGTGGACAGCTCGAAGTTGCCGCGCCTGGCCGTCTTGAGCCTGGGTTCCGAATCGCGGATGATCGGGTTCGACGTGTTGCCGAGCGCCATGATCACGAGATCGACGTCCCAGTGCTCCGTCTGGCCCGTCGGCACCGGACGGCGGCGGCCCGAATCGTCGGGCTCGCCGAGCTCCATCACGTCGACGGTCGCGCCCGTGACGAATCCGGACTTCTCGTCGCCGAGGAACTCCGTGGGGCTGCGTAGCTGGGCCAGGTGAATGCCCTCTTCGAGCGCGTGGGCCAGCTCCTCGACACGAGCCGGCATCTCCGCGCGCGTGCGGCGATACATGATCGTGACGTCGCCGCCCAGACGCCGGGCCGTGCGGGCCGCGTCCATAGCCGTGTTGCCGCCGCCGATGACGATGACCTTGCGGCCCTCCGTGGGCGGCAACGGCGTCTCATGGCCCTTGTGGCCCTGCATGAGGTTCACACGCGTCAGGAACTCGTTCGCGCTCATCACGCCGAGCAGGTGCTCGCCGGGCACGCCCATGAACTTCGGCAGGCCAGCGCCCGAACCGATGAACACCTTCCAGAACCCGGCGTCCTCGAGCTGCTGCAGCGTGGCCGTCTTGCCGACCACGAAGTTCGTGACGAACTTGCCGCCGAGCAGCTTGATCTTCTCCACGACGTCGTCGATCAGCGAGTTCGGCAGACGGAACTCCGGGATGCCGTACCGCAGCACGCCGCCCAGTTCGTGGAACGACTCGAACACCGTGACCGGGAAACCCTCGACGGCCAGCAGGAACGCCGCGATCAGCCCGGACGGGCCGGAACCGACGATGGCGACCGGCGGCTTGGCGGCGACC
>JAISIU010000182.1 GCA_031261885.1 Bifidobacteriaceae bacterium | reverse complement strand
GCGACGGGCAGGAACGCCGGTGCGACGGCATCGTGCACCAACAGGGTCTCCGCCGCGTTGCAGACCGACGGGCGCTGCGCCTTGGAGTTGACGATAATGCCCACGGCCTGGTCCAGGTTCGCGGCCTGGTCGACGTAGAGGTGGCAGTTGCCGACCCCGGTCTCGATGGCGGGGACGCGCGCCTCGGTGACCACCTGGTGGATCAGGCCGGCGCCGCCGCGCGGCACGAGCAGGTCGACGAGCCCGCGGGCCCGCATCAGCGCGCGGGCCCCGGCGCGGCCGTGGGAGTCGATGGTTTGGCAGGCGTCTTCCGGCAGTCCGGCGCTGGCCAGCGCGTCGCGCAGCACGCCGACGATGGCGGCGTTCGTCGCCTCGGCCGCGCTGCCGCCGCGCAGGATCACCGCGTTGCCGGACTTGATCGCGAGCCCGGCCGCGTCGACCGTGACGTTCGGGCGGGCCTCGTAGATCATGCCGACCACGCCCATCGGCACGCGCACCTGGCGGAGTTCGATGCCGTTCGGCAGCGTCCGGCCGCGCACCACCTGGCCCACGGGGTCCGGCAGTTGGGCGACGTCGCGCAGCGCGCCGGCGATCTGGCCGATGCGCGGGGCGTCCAGCGCGAGCCGGTCGAAAAGCCCTGGGTTCATGCCGTTGCGCTTTCCGCGTGCCAGGTCGTCGCGGTTGGCGCGCACGATGCCGTCGCACGCCTCTTCGAGGGCCGTCGCCATCGCGTGGAGTCCGGAGACCTTCTGGGCGGCCGGCGCGGCCGCGAGCGCGCGCGCCGCGACGCGCGCGGCCCGGGCGACGGCCGCGATGGCGGCGTCCGCCGCGGTGTCCGTTTCTTCCGATGGCGACCGGCCGGCATCGGGCGCTGTCGCGCCCGGGTGAGTGCCGTCATCGTGCGCTTGGCGGGCGGCCGGCCGCGCCTGGCCGCCGCTCCCCGGATACTGCCCCTGTGCCATGGATTCGAGCCTACCGACCGGGTGCTGGCCGCGCTGGCCGGGCGGCCGATCTGCTGGCCCGCAACCCTAGGATTCGGTCAGTTCAGACCCTAGGATTTGCTCAGTTCAGACCCTAGGATCTGCCTGCTAGGAACCATAGGATCTGCGTGCTAGAAACCCTAGAATCTGCGTGCTAAAGCCTCTGACCAGCAGGTTTATTGACCAGCCGGGTAGGTCTGAAACGGTAGGCTCGGGGCATGGTTTACCAGGCTGCTTCCGATCGTTACGAGCACATGCCCTACAGGCGCTGCGGCGCCTCGGGGCTCGACCTCCCGGCCATCTCGCTGGGCCTGTGGCAGGCCTTCGGCACCGACCGGTCCTATGACTCGGCGCTGGAACGCATCGAGTACGCGTTCGACCACGGCGTCACGCACATCGACCTGGCGAACAACTACGGCCCGCCCTACGGCGCCGCGGAGGAGCAGTTCGGCCGCATGCTGGCCACGGACCTCAAGCCGTACCGCGACGAGCTGATCATCTCCTCGAAGGCCGGCTGGGACATGTGGCCCGGCCCCTACGGGTTCGGCGGGTCGCGCAAGTACCTGGTGGCCTCGCTCGACCAATCGCTGACCCGCCTGGGCCTCGACTACGTCGACATCTTCTACTCACACCGCATCGACGCGACCACCCCGCTGGAGGAAACCATCGGCGCGCTGAAGACCGCGATCGACTCCGGCAAGGCGCTGTACGCGGGCATCTCGTCCTACTCCGCCACGAAAACGCTCCAGGCCATCGACATCGCGAAGGACATGGGCTTCCGCCTCTTGATCCACCAGCCCAGCTATTCGATCCTGAACCGCTGGATCGAGCAGGGCAGCCCGTCACTGCTCGACGTGCTCGGCGAGCGCCACATGGGCGCAATCGTCTTCTCCCCCGTGGCCCAGGGGCTCCTCACCTCGAAGTACCTGGGCGGCGTACCGGACGGTTCGCGCGCGGCCGAGGACGGCTCGTTCAAGAAGGCCTTCCTCACGGAGGCCAACCTGGCCCACGTCCGCGCGCTCAACGCCATCGCGGAGAAGCGCGGCCAGACGCTGGCCCAGATGGCGATCGCCTGGACACTGCGCGACGAGCGCGTCACGTCCGCGCTGATCGGCGCGAGCTCGGTGGAGCAGCTGGCCTCCAACCTGAAGGCCCTCGACAACCTCGCTTTCACACCCGAGGAGCTGGCCGCCATCGACGCCGAATCCGTGGACGCCGGCATCAACATCTGGGAAGACTCCTCGAAGGTCCGCTGAGACTGTCGCTCCGGCCGGGCTCGGCCGGAAAAGCGCCCGATGCCGGCCCTCACCCAGGGCGCGGACAAGTCGCCTCAGTCAGATAACGGGTGGTCGCGCAGCCACGGCAGAAACCCGCCCTTGCCGAATGGGTACCGGGCGCTCTGTTCGATCATGCGATCCACCAGGGAGCTGGCCGAGCCGGCCAAACTCGGTTTTACCCCGACGGCTTGTCCCAGCAGCCACAAGCTGCCATGTACGTCGAGGCCCTTCTTACGCGCTACCCGCGCGGCCTGGCGATCATCCGAGATGACCGTCCAGCCGCCCGCTTCGGCCACCGCGAAGACAGCGCACTCGCCTTGGTTGCGCGGCCCTTTACCGATGACGTCACGCCACCGCTGAAAGGCCTGAAGCTCGGGCGAATGCTCATGGAACCATTGCTGTCGCTCAACGTGGGCCCGCCGACGCGGCTCACCTTCCGGGTCTTCCACCTCGCGGCCGTCTCCATCAGGGCACCACACGTCGAGTTGACCCGTCACCTCTCGCATGACGAAATCGGGCACGACGTGGTCCCAAGCAAGCGGCGCCACGATGTCGCCCAAGACGTCAAGCCGTTCCGCGCGCGCGGCGTGCAGCAGGGGCGACGTGTCCCAGACCAACGTGCGTTTGGCGGGTATGGAGGGGTCAGCCGATCGGCTCATGAACGTCCATTCCGCCTGGTCCGCGATGGAGCAGCTCCTCCGCCCGGTCGGGGCCGATCAGATCACTCTCACGCATGCGGATGACGGCCTTCGTCCATTCCGGCCCCATCGCGTCTTTCCGCACGTCGCGGTCGGGCGCGGCCCCGCAGACCCGCAGGTAGTCCTCGAGCAAGGGCGGGTCGTGCGGATCGAGCGCGGCAGCGGCGGAGATGTCGGCCACGCGCGCCTGCGCGACGGCCGCGGACCATGACACCCGGTAGTCGAACGTGATCTGGATCAGCCGGTCCCGCGCCGGTCCCTTGGCTTTGCGCCACTGGGTGGCGATCTCGCCGCATGGCAACATCAGCTCGGCCGCGAACGCGTCGATCAACTGTTCGTTCGCGGCTCTGGCCGGGCCGATCCCGGCCGCGAAGTCCGGGCTGTATTCGTCACCAAGGATGTGGTGCCCGATCTCGTGGGCCACGGTCATGCGGAGGCGCGGCGACG
>JAISIU010000180.1 GCA_031261885.1 Bifidobacteriaceae bacterium | reverse complement strand
TGTCGCCGCGCGACCGTCTCTGCCAGCTGATTCGCGACCTCGCCGTGGTGCGCGGCCGCGTCACGCTCGCCTCCGGCAAGGAGGCGGATTATTACGTCGACCTGCGCCGCGTCACGCTGCACCACGAGGCGGCGCCGCTCGTGGGGCATGTCATGCTCGACGCCCTCGAGGAGGCTGGGCTCGGCCCCGGCGAGATCGATGCCGTGGGCGGCCTCACGATGGGCGCGGACCCGGTGGCCGGGGCGCTCATGCACGCGGCCGCCGCGCGCGGGCTCGCGCTCGACGCCTTCGTGGTCCGCAAGGAGGCCAAGACTCACGGCTTGCAGCGGCAGATCGAGGGCCCGGATGTGGCCGGCCGCCGCGTCGTGGCCGTGGAGGACACCTCGACCACGGGCGGCAGCGTGCTGACGGCCGTCGAGGCGTTGCGGGCGGCCGGGGCGCAGGTCGTGGCCGTCGCGGTGATCGTGGACCGCGACACGGGCGCCAAGGAGCGCATCGAGGCCGCCGGCCTGCCCTATCACTACCTGTACGGCTTGGAGGATCTCGGGCTGGCCTGAGCCGGGGTCCGGGACCACCGGGCGGTCAGCGCCCGGGCGTTTGCAGTTTGCTCAGGTATTGGGCGATGTCGGGGTTGGTGGCGGCCGCGGCTTGGAGCACGCGGTTCATGAGCCCGCCGGGACGGCCGGCCGCTGCGGGCCGCATCTTCTGCGCCGCGAGCTGCCGCATCATGCTGGGGCCGGGGAGCCCGGCGGTGGGTGCTGCGAAAGCGCCCGATGGCGGGTACCCCCGTGCCGCTTGGCTGTTTGGCGGGTAGGGCGCGGGGTAGGCGCCCGATGGCGGGTACCCCGGTGTGGTTTGGCCGTTCGGCGGGTAGTGGCCGGGCCCGGGCATCGGGGCGCGTGGGTCGGCCGGGTACTGGTTCGGCGCGGTTCCAGCGGCCCCGGTGGTCTCTGCGCTTCCACGGCGGGCCGGAGCCGGGGCGGGTGTTTGGCCCTGGTGTCCGGGTGCGGCCGCGATCGCCTGGCGCAGGCCCTGGGCTTGGGCGCGGAGGGCTTGGCGGCCCGGGATGCGGCCGTCGCGGGCCAGGCTCGCGGCCTTCGCGGCGCGGTCCTGCTGTTCGGCGGTGGGGGCGCTGGGGGTGGTTTCACCGGTTCCCGCCGTGGGCGCGGCGGCCGTGGCCGGTGTGAAGGCCCTGGTGGGCGTGAACGGCGTGAACTGGCCGAGCGGGAACGGCTGGGAGCCGCCCATGGGGAACGGCCGGGCCGGCAGCGACCGGAACGGCGCGAGGTGCTTGGTGGCGGCCTCGGGCGCGACCGGGTCGGGCCGGTCCGCCATAGCGGAGGCCGGTCCGGGCGCCCAGGCGGCGGTCGCGGAACTCATGCGTCCACGCTATCGCCCGAGGTCCTACACTGGCGGTGGTCGCACGCCAAGCGTGTGGTCACCGCCCCTTTCACCCCGTTCTTGAGGAGGCGCCGCTGATGGCCGCCTTGATATCCCGCTGTTTCCGTGTGTCCTTCGCGCGTCCGGTCCGGCTCGCCGCGGCCGTGGTGGCCGCCGCCGGGTTGGCTCTGCCCGTGCTGCCGGCCGTGGCCGCGCCCGCTAGCCGCGAGCCGGCCGCCGCCACCGTGCTCCAGACGGCCAAGAAGAAGTTGAAGACCCACAAGCCGAAGGTCAAGGGGGCCGCCCGGCAAGGCGTGACGTTGAAGGCCAAGGTCGCCAAGTGGGGTCCGGGCAAGGTCAAGCTGACCTACCGCTGGCTCAGGAACGGCAAGGCGATCAAACACGCCGCGCGCAAGAGCTACAAGCTGACCCGGGCCGATGTCGGCAAACGCATCCAGGTCAAGGTGACGGGCAAGAAGGCCGGGTACAAGACGGTCTCCGTCAAATCGAAGAAGACGGCCAAGGTGAAGGCCGGGACTGGTGCGGCGTCATCGTCGGCCGGCACGCCGACGGCCCAGGGCAGCGCCGCCGCGACCGGATCGGCCGCATCGAACGGCACGTCCGGTACGGGGCCAACCCCGTCCCCGAGCCCGTCGCCCATCATGACCCCCGGCACGCTGTGGGCCTGGGGCGATGACGGCGAGAACAACCTCGGCATCTATCGGGACGGAATCATCACCGAGCCAGAGGCGGTCGACGGCATCGCGGATGTGAAGCAGGTCGCCACGGACGGCGTCATCGGGATCGCCTTGACCGGCGATGGCACGGTGTGGACGTGGGGCTGCAATGACCAGGGTGAATTCGGTAACGGCGTCGAATCCGACCCGACCAACACAGACCCCGCGGCCGGCGTGACGCCGACTCGGGTGGCGGGTCTCACCGACATCGTCGACGTGGGCCTTGGCGGCCTCGGCGTGTGGGCGATCGACGCGGCAGGCACGATGTGGTGGTGGGGCCAGGACGTGCGCAGCGGCCCGCTCTCGACCTCTGAGTACCCGGCGATTCTGACTCCCACCAAGGTGGCGGGGCTGCCGCCGGTGAAGTACGCGCTGGTGGGCGGTGTCGCGCCCGGTCTGGCGGGCAGCACCATTCTGGCGTTGGCACAGGACGGCACCGTGTGGGCTTGGGGCAATGACGCGTACGGTCTGCTCGGTGACGGTGGTACCACCACGACTGGCACGCCCGCTCAGGTCGAAGGCTTGAGCGATATCACGCAACTGGTGACGAGCGACGGCTGGGCGCTCGCGCTGGCGGGGGACGGCACCGTGTGGTCGTGGGGCGTCGGCCCGAATGTCGACGACGTGGGCGACGTTTGCACCACGGCTGACGACTCGAATACGGTGACTTGCCCCCTGCCAACGCGGGTCCCGGGGCTGACGGGGATCACGTCGCTGACGCTCGGTGGCATCACCGCCTATGCGCTCGACGGCGATGGCGACCTTTGGTCGTGGGGGTTTGGCAAACAGGGCCAGCTCGGCAATGGGCAGGCGGTGGACAGCACGAGTCCGGTCAAGGTAACGGGTCTCGGCTCCGTGACCCAGGTAGCGGCCGATGGCGATAGCGCGCTTGTGATTGATTCGGACGGCCAGGTGTGGACGTGGGGTAACAACAACCACGGCCAACTCGGCGTCGGTGAGACGTCGACTGCCTACCGGGCGACGCCGGCCAAGGTCGCTGGCGTGCCGGCCGCGCGGTCCGTCGTGGTGTCGGAGGACTCGGCGTTCGTGCTGGGCACCGATGGCACGGTCTGGACCTGGGGCTATGGCCACTACGGTCAGCTCGGAACCGAATACACGCCTAACTCGAATCCGGACGACGTGCTGGCTCCGGCCCAGGTGCCGCTCATCAGTCACGTGGCATCGCTGTTCGTGTACGGCGATGCCGTTTTCGTGCTGATCGGTGCCTAACGAGTGGTCCCGCCCGTGGCGGCGCGGGGGCTCGAACCCCTAGTCTGGGGGCATGGGTACCGCGTTGATCACGGGTGCCAGCTCGGGGCTGGGTTTGGAATTCGCCTGGCAGCTGGCCGCCGCTCGTCACAACCTCGTCCTTGTCGCCCGTGATGAGGAACGGCTGAACTCCGTGGCGGAGCGCATTCGCGCCGTCGCCGGGGTTGGTGTCGAGGTGTTGCCCGCCGACCTCGCGCGGCGCGACCAGGTGGACAGGGTCGCGGATCGCTTGGGCCAGTCCGCCAGGCCGGTCGGTTTGCTCGTCAACGACGCCGGGTTCGGCGGCTCGGCCGGTTTCTTCGAGTTGCCGCTCGCCGAATCGGAGCGTGCGCTCGATGTCATGGTGCGGGCCGTCATGGTGCTGTCGCACGCGGCCGGCGAGGCCATGATGGAGCGTGGCCGCGGCGCGATCTGCAACATCTCGTCGGTGGCGGCGTACATGGCCTCGGGCACGTACGCGGCCGCGAAGGCGTGGGTGTTGGCGTTCACGGAGTCCTTGTCCGTGGCGCTGTCCGGCACCGGGGTCACGGCCACGGCCGTGTTGCCGGGTCTGACCCGCACGGAGTTCCACGAGCGCGCCCAGCTCGATTACGGCCATTACCCGGATGTCGCCTGGCTCGACCCGGCGACGGTGGTGACGCAGGCGCTCGCGGATGTGCGCCGCGGCATCGTCGTCTCGACCCCGTCCGCCCGTTACGGCGTGCTGGGCCAGATCGCCCGCCACGTCCCGCGTTGGCTGATCCGGGCGCTGTCCGGCCCCTCGGGCCGCTGACCCGAGCCGCCCGCCCAGTGCCTCAGACGGAGATGTAAGCCCGGCGTTTGGAACAGGTCGGGGCCGTGGCGGCGAGCCGGTTCATGTCCAGCAGGTTCCGGATCGCGCGTTGGGCCTGGCTGGGTGTGAGGGCCAGCTGGGCGGCGACCTCCTTGGCGCTGACGGGGCCGCCGGTGCGGCTGATCAGGTCGAGAATCGCTCGTTCCCGGGCGGTGGGTTGATCTGATGCCGCCGCAATCTTGGCGGCGGGTGCGGGCCGCGGACTGAGCGCCGCCGTGCGATGGTTGACGTTCAGGGCCAGTGGCGCCGCCGCACCGGGTCTGGTGAAGGTCACGGTGAAGTGTGTCCGGTGGTTTGCGAACTGCGGCTCTGGCAGGCCCAGATGGGCAATGAGCCCAAGGATCCGCCGCAGCCCTGTCCCTTTGTTCTCCGCGACGGCTTCTGCGCTGTCCGGCAGTGTGGTGTCGGTGAGGATGGCGGCGAGTGCCGGGTTGCGTGACACGGAACCGCCGGCCAGTGCGTCTTCGATGCTGCGTCCGCCGAACAGGCCGCCGGGGCTCGTGATGTCGATGCGGCTGGGGTAGATGTCGATTTGTACTTGCTGTCCGACGGCGTTGCTTGAATAGTCGCGGTGGATCAGCGCGTTCGCGATGGCCTCACGCAGCGCGCCGAGCGGGATCTCCGGTGTCGCGAGTCCGCCGAGCCCTTCGCCAAGTACTACCGTGCGCAGGTTGTGTGCCACCGCTGTGACGGCCATCGTCAGCATGCGGGGGATCGGCCCATCGATGGTTCGGCTGTCGAGCAGTCGGATCCCGGACGCCTGGTCCTCGCCGTGGTCGGTGGGGAAGGCGGCGATCGTGACGACCAGTTGCGGCAGGAACTCCTGCGGGTAGCGGCCCAGCGCGAGGAGTCCCGCCAGGGTTGGCCGGCCATCGCGTCCGATGACGGACAGCCGGGTCAGCGCCTCGGTGTCAGTTGGGTGGTCCGCCAGCGCGGCCCGGTCTTCGGCGCGGAGCCTCGCAAGGTAGCGGGTGACGGCCTCGGTGTCGAGGTCTTGAATGTCGGCACCCGGAATGCCTGCGGTGTCGTCGCGCGGCCTGGTCCGGTTCGCTTGCAGGAGGTAGATGGCGTAGGCCGAGAGGTGTCGGTCCCCGTCGCCGCGCCGTGAGTAACTCCCGTTCAGGACGCCCTGGGCCAGCACGTAGCAGGGTTGGGCGATCACCTCGAGTGGTGCGATGTCGACGACCACCACGGGGGAGCCATCCACCACGGCCGTGTCGATCGTGTAATGGGGCTGCGGCATCACTTTCAGGCCTTGGCCGTCGCTGGCGCCGCTGATGAACTGTGCCTCGACGCGACTGGGGTCGAACCCGGCGACGGGTGTGAAGCCGGCGTGCTCGTCGAGTCCGAGCACGATGACGCCGCCATCGCTGTTGCTGAAGGCGCTGACGGTTTCCCATACCGAATGCGGTAGTCCTGTGCGTGCGGCCTTGGCCTCGACGCGGGCCGTGTCCGTTCCAATGGTCCGCAGCCCGGCGACGATCTCGGCCAGCGGGCCGACCGAGGTGTCAAAGGCGGCCGTGCCGTCCCGGAGGCTGTCTTGGCGGCTGTTTCGCGTCATAGACACATCATAGACAGATCATTCGCACATCATTACGCATCATGGCGTGATGATGTGTCTATGATGCGTGATGATGGATCGGCGTTCCGGGTCCGGGGTCTTGGGGGTGCGCTTCAGGCGGCGTGCCGACCGCCGGAGGCGGCCTGAGCCGCTGGTGCCGTGCCCTGGTCTTCGCCCTGGGCCTCGGCGGCCGCGCGTTTGCGTTCTGCGCGGTGCTTGAGGTATTCGATGAGCACTGGGATCAGGGACACGACGACGATCGCGACGATGATGAGGTCGATGTGTTCGCCGACCCAGGCGTGCCCGCCCAGCCAGAACCCGAGCAGCGGCAGGATCCAGCCCCATGTGAACGCCGC
>JAISIU010000262.1 GCA_031261885.1 Bifidobacteriaceae bacterium | reverse complement strand
GGCGCCGTCCAGTCGAACCACGACGCCGGCCAGGGCCAAGCCAGGGAGTTCGCGTGGAGCGCCGCGGGCGGCGCGCCCGCCACGAGCCTGCTGCCCGTCTTCGACGAGACCACGGGCCTGGCCGCGGGCGGCGCCACGGCCACGACCGTCACGACCAGGACCGTCGCGCGGGACGGCACGCTCGGCCCGGCGGTCCGCACGGACGTGACGGCCAAGACCACGCAGGTCATCAACAGGACCCAGCTCGGCATCACCCAGGACACCGTCGCGCTGCTCGTCACGGCCACGGACGCGACGGCCGCCGCCGGCGGCCCGGGCCTCGCGGAACTCGTGGCCAGCCAGGACGGCTCCCAACTGTCCGTCATCGTCCCGACCGACGCCGCCGTCCACGCCCAAACGTTCAAGGTCAGGCCGCTCGGGCCGTAACGGTCCAGGGCCTCAGTGTCCGCTCAGTACTCCCCGTAGCCGGGGTCGATCTCCTCGGGCGCGCGGCCGAGCAGCGCCGCCACCTGCTGCACGAGCGCGTCCAACACGCCGATGCCCAGGTCCTGGGAATCATAGGCGCGCTCCTCCATGGGCCGCCGGTACAACACGATCCGGCCGAGCGATTGGCCGCGCCCCGGGAAACAACGCCCCAAAGGCACGAGCCCATGCTCCCACGTGGCCGGATCCGAGAGCGGCACGTCCTCGACCGTGACATCGATGCGGCCCATCTCGTCCGGCCAACTGCGCTCCAGACGGGCGATGGCGCGTTCCACGCAGCGGTCGAAGACCGCCGCCTTGCTGCGCGCCCCGGGCAGCGCCGGCGGGACGATCGGCCCGCGCGGCCCGCGCCCGTGCCGGTCGCGCCGCTTGCCCACGCGCTTGGGCAGGGCGGCCAGGTCGATGTCCTGGAAATCCACGCCTCCAGCCTATTGCGCGGGCCGGGCGGTCCGCGAGCCTCCCGCTGGCCCCGGCGGCCGCGCGTTAGCCTCAAGTCCGTGAAGCAACCGCGCACGTGTGACCGCGCGACGTGTTCGCGCCGGCCGGTGGCGACCCTGACGTATGTCTACGCCGACCGGACCGTCGTGCTCGGCCCGCTCGCGGTCAAGAAGGAGCCGTTCGCCTACGACCTGTGCGCCGAACACGCCGAACACCTGACCCCGCCGCGCGGCTGGGAGGTGATCCGCCTGGCCCCGGAGTGGGAGGCTGCCCAGCCTTCGGACGAAGACCTCGCGGCCCTGGCCGATTCGATCCGCGAACGCGCCCGCCGCGCCGTCCACGACGTCCCGCCGGCGCCGCTGCCGAGCGCCCGCCGCGGCCACCTGCGCGTGGTCCCCGGCGGCGCCGCCTGACGCATCCTCATTCGTCGATCGGATTTGTAGACTGGCCGCCATGCGCGCCATCGAATACTCCGCCTACGGCCAGACCCCCCGGCTCGTGGAACGCCCCGTCCCCGAGCCCGGACCCGGCGGCGCCGTCATCCGCGTCGAGGCCACGGGCGTCTGCCGCTCCGACTGGCACGCCTGGCAGGGCCACGACCCGGTCCCGCTGCCCATGGTCCCCGGCCACGAACTGGCCGGCACCATCAGCGCCATTGGCCCGGGTGTCACGCGCTTCGAGACGGGCCAGCGTGTCACCGTGCCGTTCGTCAACGGCTGCGGCCACTGCCGCCAGTGCCGTTCCGGCAACGCCCAGGTCTGCCCGAACCAGTCGCAGCCCGGGTTCACGATGCCGGGCTCGTGGGCCGAGTACGTGCGCATCGACGCGGCGGACACGAACCTCGTGGCCCTCCCGGCCGGCGTCGATTCCGTCACGGCCGCGTCGCTCGGCTGCCGCACCGCCACGGCCTTCCGCGCCCTCCACGCCCACGGCCGGGTCGCCGCCGGCGACCGGGTCGGCGTGTTCGGCTGCGGCGGGGTCGGCCTCGCGGCCGTCATGATCGCGGTCGCGGCCGGCGCGCGGGTCGCCGCCGTGGACGTCTCGCCCGCCGCGCTCGCCGCCGCTCGCGCGCTGGGCGCGACGTGGACCTTCCTCGCGGCCGATGCCGGCCGGTCGCCTTCGGCCGGGGACGCCGCCGATGGCGTCCCTTCCGACATCGCCGTCCCGGTGGGCTCCGAACCGGGCGACTTCGCGGAGCGGATCGCCGGGGCCGTCGTCGAGCGGACGGGCGGGCTCGACATCGGGCTCGACGCGCTCGGCTCGACCGACACGGCCGCCGCCTCGCTGCTGAGCCTCGGCCGCCGCGGCCGCCACCTCCAGGTGGGGCTGCTGCTCGGTGAGGCGGCCGGGCTCCGCGTGCCGATGGACCGGGCCGTCGCGTGGGAGCTGGAGGTGATCGGCTCGCACGGCATGGCCGCGGCCGACTACCCGGCCCTGTTGGACGCCGTCGTGGACGGCAGGCTCGCCGTGGACCGGCTCGTGGGCCGGCGGATCGCGCTCGAGGAGGCGCCGGCCGCGCTGGCCCGGATGGGCCGGCCCGGGACGGGCGCCGGCATGACCGTCATCGACCTCTCTCTTTGACCCCGCCCTCTGACCCCGCCGCCGCTGGCATTCTGTGCGGCCGCCGGGGCGGGTGGGGATTACAGTAGCTGGGTGCCTTCGAAGACCGACGCCCCCGTTGTGCTGGGGATTGAGAGTTCCTGCGACGAGACCGGTGTCGGCATCGTCCGTGGTTTCGAGCTGCTGGCGGACCAGGTGGCCTCCTCGATGGAACAGCACGCCCGGTTCGGCGGCGTCATTCCCGAGATCGCGTCGCGGGCCCACCTCGAGGCCTTCGTGCCGACACTCGCCGCGGCCCTCGAGACGGCCGGCGTCACGCTGGGGCAGGTGGACGCCGTCGCGGCCACGGCCGGGCCGGGGCTCATGGGCTGCCTCACGGTCGGCCTGTCCGCCGCCAAAGCCCTCGCGCTGAAGCTCGGCAAACCGCTGTACGGCGTCAACCACATCGCGGCCCACGGGATCGTCGACGAGCTCGTGGACGGGGAACTGCCCGGCCGTTTGATGGCGCTGATCGTGTCCGGCGGCCACTCGTCACTGCTGCTCGTCGAGGGCACGCACGTCGAGGAGGTCGGCCGCACGCTCGACGACGCGGCGGGGGAGTGCTTCGACAAGGTCGGCCGCGTGCTCGGCCTGCCCTACCCGGGCGGCCCCCACATCGACAAGCTCGGCCAAAAGGGCGACCCGAAGGCGATCCGCTTCCCCAGGGGCCTGACCCGCCGCCAGGACCTGGAGAAGCATCCCTATGATTTCTCGTTCTCCGGTGTCAAGACGGCCGTGGCCCGGTGGGTCGAGGCCCGCGAGGACGCGGGGGAGCCCGTGCCGTTGGAGGACGTCGCGGCCTCGTTGGCCGAGGCCGTCGCGGACGTGCTCTGTTCCAAGACGCTCGCCGCGATGCGGGCCACGGGCACCACGACGCTCGTGGTCGGTGGCGGTTTCTCCGCCAACTCCGAGCTCAGGGCCAAGATCCAGGACGTGATCGGCGGCGCGGGCATGGACGTCCGCATCCCGCCGATCCGCTACTGCACGGACAACGGCGCGATGTGCGCCGCGGCCGGCTACTACGCGCTGCGCCACGGGCTGCCGCCGTCAAGCCTCGACATCCCGGCCGACTCGGGCATGCCGCTCACCCAGCTCGTGGCCTGATCGGCCCGGGCCGTCACCCGGCCGGCCCGCCCGGGCGGCTTTCCCAGCGTGTGGCGAGCGCCGGCATCGGACATTTCTGGCCGGTTCACCCGGCCGCGGGCGGCTCCGGCGGCCGGTCCTTCGACTGGAAGCGGCGGCGCCAGCGTCCGAGTTTCAGTTTCGCGCCGGTCCAGGCGCGCACGCGCCTGAACCGCGCTTCCGGCTCGTACGGGTAGCGGCGCAGCCCGGGCGCGATGTCCGGTGGCCAGGCGTCGGCGAGCAGCGGCTCGATGCTCGGGATCCGGAGCACGTGGCACAGGTGGTCGAGCGGGTGGTCGATCCGGTCCTCGCGGGCCAACGCCGTCATCTGGCTGTGGTCCCAGGTCCAGGTCGCGGACCGGGCCATCTCCTGGGCGAACAGGTCGTCGACCCCAGGGGGGGCGGGCGGCGCCAGGCGCCACCTCGGGTTCCACACTTTCAGCGCGCGGGCGCTGCCGGAGCGGTAGAGCCTCACCGAGGCTTCTTCCTCGGTCCGCGTGATCTCGGCGATTGCCCAGGCCGGGTTGATGTAGCGGCTCCAGGCCATCGCGAAGATCGCGGCGTCGTTCAGGTTGCCGGGCGCGGCCCGGACCACGGCCAGACCGTCGAGCGGGGTGCAGACCTCCGTGGGGCCGAGGGCTCGGGCCGGGTAGTCGAGTTCGGGGCCGTCCGGGCCGATCAG
>JAISIU010000065.1 GCA_031261885.1 Bifidobacteriaceae bacterium | reverse complement strand
GACGTCGTCGCCGCCCAGGTGGCGGGCACGGCGCGTGGGGACGTCGGCTTCATCACGTCCCGCGGCCGACTGTTGCGCGTTTCGTGCCTCGACCTGCCCGTCTTGCCGGCCGCGGCCGGGCCCGTCTCACTGGCCGGCGGCTCACCGGTCCGGGAGCTGCTCGGCAGCGGCGGGGACGGCCAGGGGGGCCTCGCGCGCGGTGAGCGCGTCGTCGGCCTGTGCTCGCTCGCGGAGGGGGCGCCGCCGCTCGCGGTCGGCACGCTCGGCGGCGTCGTCAAGCGCGTGGTGCCCGACAAGCCGCGCGGCGACGAGTGGGACGTGATCGCGCTGAAGCCCGGCGACGAGGTGGTGGGAGCCGCGCCCGCGGACGATGCCGCGACCCTCGCCTTTGTGACGTCCGACGCCCAGCTGCTGCGGTTCGCGGCGAGCCTGGTCCGGGCGCAGGGCCGGGCCGCGGGCGGCATGGCGGGGGTTCGGCTCGCGGCCGGGGCGGAGGTCGTGGCCTTCTGCGTGGTGGAGCGCCCCGAGGACGCCCAGCTCGTGACCGTCGCGGGGTCGGCCGGTGCGTTGCCGGGTACCGAGGCCGGCGCCGCGAAGGTGACGCCGCTGGCCAACTATCCGGCCAAGGGGCGCGCCACGGGCGGTGTCCGCTGCCAGCGTTTCCTCCGCGGCCAGGACCGCCTCATCCAGGCGTGGGCCGGGCCCGGCCCGGCCAGGGCGTGCGGCTCGGGCGGCCAGCCCGTCGAACTACCCCCGGTCGACGAGCGTCGCGACGCCTCCGGCACGCCGCTGACGGCACCCGTCGCGGCCATCGGTTGAGCGCCGCGCCCCCGGGCCCGGCCGTGTTCCCAGATCGCTGGCCGGTTCCGGTGGGCCCGGAACGGTAGCCTGGTCGCGTGTACCAGTGGCTGTACGACACCGTTTTCGCCCGCATCGACCCCGAACGGATCCATGATTGGGCCCTTAACCTGATCGCGGCCGCCGGCCACGTGCCCGGGCTGCGCCGCCTGATCTGGGAGGTCGTCGCCGACCCGCGGCTCGGCGCCCGGCCCGTCACCGAGCGCCCGGACGGTTGGACCGAGTTCTACGGCGATTACGCCGGCACCGAGCTGTTCGGCCGCCGCCTGACCAGCCCGCTCGGTGTGGCCGCGGGGTTCGACAAGGACGCCCGCGCGATCGCGGGCCTGACGATGCTCGGCTTCGGGTTCGTCGAGGTCGGCACCGTGACGGCCCGCGCCCAGCCCGGCAACCCGAAGCCGCGCCTGTGGCGGCTCACCGCTGAGCGCGCCCTGCGCAACCGCATGGGCTTCAACAACCCCGGCGCCCGCGCCATCGCCCGCCGGCTCGCCTGGGTGCGGCGCACGCCGGCCGGGCGGGCCGCCATCGTCGGCGTCAACATCGGCAAGTCGAAGGTGACGCCGGCGGACCGCGCAGCCATCGATTACGGGACGTCGGCCCGGCTGCTCGCCCCGTACGCCGACTACCTGGTCGTGAACGTGTCCTCACCGAACACGCCCGGCCTCCGCGACCTGCAGGCGGTCGAGAAACTGCGGCCGATCCTCGAGGCGGCGCGCGCGGGGGCGGACCGCGCGACGCTGCGCGGCGGGACGGCCGATGTCGGACCGTCGCCTTCCGGGACGGGGGTGGCCGATGGCGGAGCTCACCCGGGCCGGCCCGGCCGGTCGGCGTGCGCGGCCCTGGGAGCAGTGGCCGGGGTCCAGCCCGGCGACGAACCGCCGGTGTGGCCGCGCTCGGGGCGCGTCCCGTTGCTCGTGAAGATCGCGCCGGACCTGGCCGACGAGGACGTGCTCGCCGTCGCCGACCTCGCCGGCGAGCTCGGCCTCGACGGGATCGTCGCGGCCAACACCTCGATCAAACACGACCTCGGAGAGGGCGGCCTCTCCGGCCCGCCGCTGAAAGACCGGGCCCTCGACGTGGTCCGTCTGGTGCGCGGCCGCCTGGCGCCCGGCAAGGTCGTGATCGGGGTGGGCGGCATCGCCTCGCCCGCCGACGTGGCGGCGTTCCTCCACGCCGGGGCCGACGCGGTGCAGGCGTACACGGCGTTCATCTACCGCGGCCCGTTCTGGCCCGGGCGGATCGCGCGCGCCTTCCACTGAGCCGCCGCCGCCGCGTTTAGTCTCATCTGTGTGAGCCAGAACGCCCAGCCGACAGAGCGCTTCAGTAGGGCCCTCGCGTCGATCCGCGACTGGACGTACCCGCCCGAGGTCCACCTCCAGGAGATCCCCGCCCCCACGCGCATCGCGCCCTTGTCCGTCGCGTTGGAGGCCCGTGTCCCGGCCTCGCTCAGGGCCCCTGGTCCCGGCGCCGGAACCGGCGGCCCGGCCGTGCCGGCCGGTGACTCCGGCGATCTCGCGGCCGGTTCGTTCATCCTGTTGCACGACCCGAACCCGCCGGGGGTGTGGGGCGGCGACATGCGCATCGTGACGGTCGTCAAGGCTCAGCTCGAGGCCGAGCTCGGCTCCGATCCGCTGCTCGGCGAGGTCGCCTGGACGTGGCTGGCCGAGGCGCTCGACACCGAGATGCCGGCGCCCCTCCACCTGGCCGGCACTGTGACGCGGACGCTGTCCGAATCCTTTGGCGACCTCAGGCCGCGCGGCAGCGAGGTGGGCTT
>JAISIU010000053.1 GCA_031261885.1 Bifidobacteriaceae bacterium | reverse complement strand
GTCGCGGATCACGGGGGCCAGCTGGTCGAACTCGATGAGGAAGCCGTCGTGGCCGTAGTCGGAGTGGACCAGGTGCACCGGGCCGGCGCCGGGGATGCCGGCGGCCAGCACCTCGGCCTGGGCCGGTAGGAACAGCCGGTCGGAGTCCACGGCCACCACGAGCGCCGACCCCGTGATTTGGGCCAGCGCGGCCTCGACGCCGCCGCGGCCGCGGCCCACGTCGTGCGACATGGTCGCCTCGGACAGCACCACGTAGGAGTTCGCGTCGAACCGGATCGTCAGCTTCGAGGCCTGGTACTCGAGGTAGGACTGCACGGCGTAGCGGCCGCCGCCGCCCAGCGGGTCCTCGGAGCCCTGGGCGTCGTGGCCGAACCGCCCGTCCAGCTCGAAGGCCGAACGGTACGTGGTGTGTGCGATCTGCCGCGCGATCGAGAGCCCGTGGTGCGGGCCCGTGCCGGGCGCGCGGTCGTAGTAGTCGCCGCCGCAGTAGCCCGGGTCGGCCTTGATGGCCCCGACCTGGGCGGACGCCCATGCGATCTGGTCCGCGGTGGACTGGGCCGTGGTCGCGATCGGCACGATCGCCCCGACCCTCTCCGGCGCCATGATGGCCCATTCGAGCACGCGCATGCCGCCCATCGACCCGCCGATGGCGGCCGCGAACCGGTCGATCCCGAGCTGGTCGGCCAGCCGGAGTTCGGCCGCCACGGTGTCGCGGATCGTGAGGAACGGGAACCTCGACCCGTACGGTTTGCCGTCGGGCGCCAGCGAGGCCGGCCCCGTCGACCCCTGGCAGCCGCCCAGGATGTTCGGCGCCACCACGAAGTAGCGGTCCGTGTCGACGGGCGCGCCCGGCCCCACGAGCTCGGTCCACCAGCCGGCCGTCGGATGCCCCGGGCCGGCCGGGCCGCAGATGTGGGAGTCGCCGGTCATGGCGTGCAGCACGAGCACGGCGTTGTCGCGCGCCTCGTCCAGCCGGCCCCACGTCTCATAGGCGAGCGTCACGTCCGGGATGGCGCCGCCGCGCTCCAGCTCCAACGCCCCGACGTGCGCGAACCGCCGGTGCCCCACCGGGTCGCCCTCGCGCCACGCGCCCGTCACGGGGATCGGCGCCCCGGGCTTGGGCGCGCGGCCCTCGAACCCGGCGTCCCCGAGGTCGTCGATCTCGGGTGGCGCTTGGACCTGGTGTGATTCGGAGCTCATGGTTGTCCTTTCCGGGGAAAGTGGGGGACGGACCGCCCGGTTGGGGCGCACGATGTCGGCACTTCCGTCATCGTCCACTCTTCCTTAGTGCGGCAGCCCGGTTCGGTGAGCGGCGCACGATGTCGGAACGCCCGTCATCGTGCACCGCACCACCATTTGGGTGGGCCGGGTTTTCAGGCCGCGGCCTTGGCCGCGGCGAAACCGAGGTCGAGGTCGCTGATGATGTCGTCGATCGATTCGAGGCCCACGGCCAGCCGGATCAGACCGGGCGTGACGCCGGCGGCCTCCAGCTCGGCGGGGGACAGCTGCGCGTGGGTCGTGGAGGCCGGGTGGCAGACCAGCGAGTGGACGTCGCCGAGGTTGGCCAGCAGCGAGTGCAGCTTCAGCGCGGAGGCGAAGGCCTGGCCGGCCTTGGCGCCGCCCTTGATGTCGAAGGCCGGGACCGCGCTGGCGCCGAGCGGCGTGTACTTCAGCTGGAGCTGGTGCCACGGCGAGGATTCGAGGCCGGCGTAGGCCACGGAGTTGACCTCGGGGCGGGACTCCAGGTATTCGGCGACCTTCTGGGCGTTGGAGACGTGCCGCTCCATGCGCAGCGACAGCGTCTCGATGCCCTGTTCGATGAGGAAGGCGTTGAACGGCGAGATGCACGGGCCGAGGTCGCGCAGCAGCTGGGCGCGGGCCTTGAGGATGTAGGAGAGGTTGGCGCCGAGCGCGCCGCCCTCGCCGAGGTCACGGCCGTAGACCAGGCCGTTGTAGGAGGCGTCCGGCGTGGTGAAGCCCGGGAACTTGCCGCTGGCCGTGTAGTCGAACTTGCCGGAGTCGACGATGGCGCCCGCGACGGCCGTGCCGTGGCCGCCGAGGAACTTCGTGGCCGAGTGGATCACGATGTCGGCGCCCCACTCGATGGGTCGGCACAGATACGGCGTGGGGACCGTGTTGTCGACGATCAGCGGGATGCCGTTGGCGTGCGCCAGTTTGGCGATCGGTTCGATGTCGAGAACGTCGTTCTTCGGGTTCGAGATGACCTCGCCGTACAGGGCCTTGGTGTTCGGCTTGATCGCGGCGCGCCACTCCTCGATGTCCTCGGGGTGGTCGAGGAACGTGGCCTCGATGCCGAGGGCCTGGAGCGTGTGGCCGAACAGGTTGTGCGTGCCGCCGTAGAGGCTGGCCGAGGCCACGATGTGGTCGCCCTGGCCGGCGATGTTCAGGATGGCGAGCGTGATCGCGGCCTGGCCGGAGGAGGTCAGCAGGGCGCCGACGCCGCCTTCGAGCGAGGCGATGCGGTTCTCGACGACCTCCTGGGTCGGGTTCGTCAGGCGCGTGTAGATGGGGCCGAGGTCGGTGAGCGCGAAGCGGTCCGCGGCCTGCTTGGCATCCTTGAAGACGTAGGCGGTGGTCTGGTAGATAGGCAGGGCGCGCGAGCCTGTGATGGGGTCGGGGGTCTGGCCGGCGTGGATCTGGCGGGTCTCGAAACCGTATTCGGGCTGGTCGGTGGACATCGTGGAGGTTCCTCCTTGGAACTCGTGGAGCTTTGGTGCGTGTTGGTGCGGTCGTTTGGCTGGGCTGGGATGCGGGCGCACGCGGCCTACCGACGAGTCCGGTTCATGTCCGATGGCGCTGGACTCCTGGCGCCCGGTGCCAGCCTGGCAGAGGCCAGGCGGCGCGGCGGGCGGGTCCTCGCGAAATGCTCAGGGGTTGCCGAACGTGCGCTAAGAGCTAGAGGCACATTCGGCGGAAAGACATGTGGCATAGCTTAAGCCGCCCGGTCCGCCGGGCGCAACCGGCCGAGGCGTTGCACTTCCGTCTAGAACACGGGTCTCACCAAGAACTCCATGCTGCGGCGTAGTCTGAAAGCCGCCGATGACGGCGGCCGGCGGGTCAGGTCCAGATGGTTGAGATCGGGGCGGCCCAGATGCCCTCGCCGAGCGGGTAGGTCAGTGGTCCGGTGTGGAGGACAAGCCCCTGCTTGAACGAATCCCCGGTGAGCTGCTGGAGCCAACGCAGATGCTTGGCGTCCGAGGGCGTGGCCGTCGTGGCCGCCTTGACCTCGATGCCGACGATTGCGCCGTCGCGGCCCTCCAGCACGATATCGACCTCACGGCGCTGGGTGGCGTCTCTCAAGTGGTAGGCCGTGGGCCTGGTCCGGCTCAACGGCAGCAGTGGGCGGAGCTGGGCCATCACGAACGATTCGATGACCCGGCCCAGTAAATCGCCGTCCCTGAGCACGCCCTCGGCGGAAACACCCGCCAGCCACATCGCGAGCCCGGTGTCAGCCATGTGGACGCGGGGCGCCTTGTGGAGGCGGGCCGTCCGGCCCGTGCCCCAGGCCGGCAGCCGTTCGATGACGCACAAGTCGGTCAACAGGTCGAGGTAGCGGGCCACGGTGCGGCCGTTGGCTCCCGATGCCTCGATCAGTGTGGCGACCGTTGGGCTGCCCGCCGTGTTGAGCGCCAGTGCCTTCACCAACGCCATCAGCCGGCCCGGCGCCCTGACGTCCGCCAGCTCGGTGGCGTCGCGACCGATCAGCTGGTTGGCGTAGCCGTCGAACCATTCGTCGCGCCCGGTCTCATCCAGCGTCAACGCTTCGGGGAAGCCGCCCTTGGCGGCCTCGGCGACATAGTCGAAGGTGTCGAGCGTTCCGGGCTCAGGGCTCGGCTCCTCGCCGCTCATGAAGCGATCGATGACAGAGCTGGCACCCGTCAATCCGAGCCGTTCCGCCATGGTCAGGCCCCACATGCGCACGGGGACCACCCGTCCCGTCCCGGGCCACGTCTGGCCCGTGCGCCGGGCCCGGACCGATCCCGTCACGAACAGGGATCCGGCGGGCGCGCCTGAATCGACGGCGCGTTTGACGGCGCTCATCGAATCAGGCGACTCCTGCCATTCGTCGAGCAGGACCGGCGGGGTGAGCCGTTCCAGGTAGGCGTCGGGCGAGCCGCCGAAGGCGGAACGCTGGCGGGGGTCGTCGAGCCGGATGGTGGAACGGACGCGGCGCAGCGCTGTGGTGGTCTTGCCGCAGGCGCGCGGTCCCGTCAACATCAGCGCCGGATGGCGGCGCGCCGCTTCATCGAGATAACGATCAACGTGCCGGACGGTGTAGGTGCGCCCGACATTGCTCGCGTTATCCGAGGTCAAAGGCGTTAGTGCGTCATCCATGCATGCGATACTACACGATTTGCGCAGTGACTAGTACATGATTTGTGCATGGTCTAGTACACGAAATGTGCGGTTTTCGCATGGCGGGCCAGGCGGGCGGCGGCGTCCCGCGGGTGCGATCGCGGGGGAGCGTGGGTGAAACTACTTGACATCGTCCCTGTTGCGGGTGTGGTCTATGTGAATATTGAGGTTCGTGTGCTAGAAAAGGACTACGAGCCGCCCCCGTGGGAAACCCCACGCGTGCCCCGGAGACGGCCGGAACACGAAGGGGAACAAAGAGTTGGGCAGGACTCCGATGAGCCGAACACCGCGCCACACCACGCCTCACCAGAGGCGGGGCTGGGGCCGCCGGGCGCCCATCGCCGCCGCCGCGCTCGCCGCACTACTGGCCGGCAGTCTCGCGCTCCCCGCCACGGCCGACCCATCGGCCGGCCCCACGGCCATGCCGAGTCCCTCCACGGCCAGCCAGTCGGCCGTCGCCACCGAGCAGAAACTGAACGAGGCCCGCGCCGAGGAGAAACTCGCCAAATCCTCCGTCGCCCAGCTCCAGGCCGCGCTCGACAACCTCCAGACCCAAGTGCAGGCCGCCCAGGAGAAGGCCGGCCTCGCGGCCGAGGCCTACGACGCCGCCATGGTGGAGCAACAGGCCGCCGACAAGGCCGCCGATGCCGCGAACCAGGCCAAGGCCAAGGCCGCCGGCTCGCTCCAGGCCGCGAAAGCCACGCTGGCCCGCGTCGCGATCACCGCGAACCAGGCCTCCACGCCGCTGTCCGCGCTCGAACCGTTCCTGACCGCCGGCGGCCTGACCCAGGCCCGCGACGAGGCCCAGATCATCTACCTGACCGGCACCGCCTCGGACCGCGCGGCCGAACGCTCCAAGGTCGCCGAACAGCAGTGGAAGTCAGCCTCCGACACGGCCGCCGCCGCCGCGAAGGTCAAGCAGGAGAAATCGGCCGCCGCGAAGCGCGCCGCCAACTCCGCGCAGTCCGCCGCCGACGCCCTGCAATCCCAACAGCAGCAGGCCCAGACCAAACATGACGAGATGGTCACGGTTCTCGCCGAGAAGCAGAACACCACGAAGGCGCTCGTCGAGCAGGAACAGCAGCAGCGCCAGGCCGCCGCCAACGAGGCCGCGAAGGAAGCCGCCGAGGCCAGGGCCGCCGCCGAGGCCCGCGCGGCCGCGCGCGAAGCCGCCCAACAGGCCGCGCGATCCTCCACCTCCTCCGGGTCCTCCGGCGGATCGTCCGGCACTTCACCCTCCGGTTCCTCCACATCCGGATCCTCCGGCTCCAGCGCGCCGGATAACGGCACCCCGCCGTCCTCCGGTTCTTCGGGCGGGGTCATCTCCGCCTCCCAGGCCGCCGCGGTCCTGGCCTGGGCCAAGGCGCAAATCGGCAAGCCCTACGTGTGGGGCGGCACGGGCCCGAACTCGTTCGACTGCTCCGGCCTCACCTCGCAGGCCTACCTGCACGGCGCTGGCAAGTCGATCCCGCGCGTGGCCGCCGCCCAGTACGCCGCCGCCACGAAGGTGTCGTTCGACGACATGCGTCCCGGCGACCTCATCTTCTACGGTTCCTCCGCGGCCGGGATCTACCACGTGACGATGTACGCCGGCGGCGGCATGATGGTCGAGGCGCCCATGCCCGGGCTCTCGGTCCGCGAGACCCCGATCCGCTGGTCCGGCGTCTACGGCTACGCCGGCCGCTTCTGATCCCGCGCCGTCCCGCGCCGTCGCGCCGGCCAACCCGTCCCGCCCGCCGCGCCGCCCGCCGGCATCGGCCACCCCCCGGCCGCGGGTACCGTGTGAGGCGACCCCTGCTCACGTCCCGCTGACGACCGGAAGGTGGCTGCACGCGTGATGACCCTGCTGGTGGCGACCGGCCTGCTGAACGCCTACGCGATGGTGCTCGTGCTGGCCCGCCCGCTCTGCTTCCACACCCGGCTGTACCGGCCGATGGTGCTGAACATTCTGCTGTCCGTCTTCCCACTGGCCTGTTTCGTCGGCGCGCTCGAAGCGTTCGATGCCGGTGCCTCCCAGGGGCGTGGCGGCTGGTGGGTGCTCGTCGCCGCCGTCGCGGTGGTGCTCTGGTTCTGCTTCCTGCCGAACTCGAGCTACCTGATCACCGAGCTGAACTTGTCGCACCGCACGGTCGACCCGGAGACCGCGACCGTGCCGCTGTGGTACGACATCGTCCTCGTCCTGGCGATGGCGCTGTCCGGCATCGTGAACACGCTGGTGACGGTGTTCACGGCCCAGTACTTCATCAGCGCGATCGTCGCGTGGGACGCGCCGCACCCCATGCTCGTGGCCGTGAGCTGGACCGTGCCGGCCGTCATGTTCGTGATCGTCGCGTTCGGCATGTACATCGGCCGCCAGGTGCGGCTCAATTCGTGGGATCTGGTGCGGCCGCGCCGCCTGCTCGCGAAGCTGCGGCAACACTTCGCGGCCGCCCACGCCGGGCGCCAGGCCGTGGGTTTCACGCTGGTCCACGCGGTCCTGTTGTTCCTCGTGTACAGCTGCTTTGTCGGCATCTCGGTCGGGTTGGGCGCCTAACAAAGTCCGATGCCATTCTTACCCCCCGGGAAGGGCACGTCACCTCTTCGAGGCGTTGTGCGGCTGGTCCCACGTGGGGCCCTTGTCCTGAGACTTGGCCTTCGCGGCCGGCTTCGGCTTGGTGCGGGCCGCGCTGGGCAGCGTGGGCGCCGGGGCGGGCTCGGGCCGGGCCGGAGCGTCCTTGTACAGCTCGTCGAGCGTGTGCAGCTCCGTGCTGGGCAGGCCCGCGCCGCGGGCACGCTCGACGGACCGGACGATCTCCGCCTCGGCGCCGGCGCGGTCGGTCCAGTGCGAGCCCTCGACGGACTTGCCGGGTTCCAGGTCCTTGTAGATCTCGAAGAAGTGCTGGATTTCGAG
>JAISIU010000263.1 GCA_031261885.1 Bifidobacteriaceae bacterium | reverse complement strand
TTACCGCTAGTAGGCCTGTTCAGCGTTCGAGCGGGCCGGCAACTGGTTGACCGGCTGGACGCTCACCCTGTTGGCCGACACCGCCCGCACGGCGGAGAAAGTCACCGGCGCCGGCCTCGGCGTGAGGTCCTGGTACCGGGCACTGTCCCCGCCGTCGTGTGGCCGGTGTGTCATCTTGGCCGGCACGATCTGGCACACGCCCGACCCGTTCCAACGCCACCCCCGCTGTGATTGCGTCAACGTGCCCGCCGGCGCCCACGCCGGGACCCATCTCGCCGACCCCGAGGCCTACCTTGGGGGCCTCGACGACGACCAGCTGGCCCGCGCCCTCGGATCCAAAGCCAACGCCCAAGCCTTCCGGGACGGGGCCGACCCGATCCAAATCATCGACGCCTACCGACCCTCCGGCGGCAAACGGACCCGCGCCACGCGCGCCATCTACACCGCCCAAAACAAAGCCGGCGTCCCCCTGCTGTATGGACCATCCGCGAGCGCCCCCGGCGGGTACAGGTCGATCACCGCCGCCGAACGCGCCACCACAGGTGGGGTCAGGCTCAAATACACCACCGAGGGCACCATCAAGAGGGGCGCCGCCCGCAGGGCCATGCGCCAGGCCGGCATCTCCGGCAACGCCCGGCTCATGCCCGAAACCATCTACCAACTAGCCGGCAACGACCCCGCCCGCGCTCGCGAACTCCTCCAGGCCTACGGCTGGATCAGGCCCGGCAGTAGCACCACTCGCGTGGCCAGGATCGACCACGCCGCCCGTCGAGCCGGCCACGCCGGCCAGGCGGCCGGTCGAAAAGTGGCCCAAGCGGCCCGGGCCGGACAAGCCGGCCAGCTCGACACGGCCACGATGGCGACGGTCGTTTCCGCGTTCGGCCAGGCCACCGCCCGCGAAGCCGGCCTGATTGCCGACGACGTCGCCCGCGGCGAGCGTCGTACCATCGAAGCCGCCCAAAAAGCCAAAACCCAAGGCGGCAACACCGCTCGGACTTCCGGTGCCGGACGGTCCGGCGGCCTCGGCGGCGGTTCGGGCGGTGGAAGAGGCGGTACGGCCGGGTTGGCCGGCGAGGATCCGGAGAAGAAACCAGTGTTGAGTGAAGACGACAAGAGACACATCCTTGATGGCGACCCGAAAAATCCCAACAAGGGCGGCCACAGGTGGGGGACCGGACGGATCGAGAAGACCGAGTTCCCCGCCGATTGGGACGACGACAAGATCATCGCCGCCGTCGAAGAGACGATCCAGACCGGGACACCGATCGTCGAAGGGTCCTACAGCGTTCGCGTCAAGACCATCGACGGGGTGCATGTCAAAGTCAAATGGCACGAGCACAACAAGACCCACGAGCCCGTGTTCAGCGCGGCCTATCCACAACACGGCCGAGGCGTTATCATCAATATGCCCGGAGGTGAACGTCGTCTCGTTCCGACCAAGTCCGCTTATGACGCCGCGAAGAGGGAGATCAGAAATGGCAAAGGCAAGCATCGCGGACGATGAGTCCAAGCTCGATGCTCTCGCTCGAGAGCAAGACGACATCTTCGACGGTCTTGTGGAGCATCTCGAGGGCGTAATTCCTGATGCTTTCATCGAATCAGCTACTGATGACCAGTGCTGCGGCGAAGAATGGTGCGCGATCGTCTATCTCGTCGTCATCGCCGGCGAAACCAACAAGCTCGTTGATTCCCAGGTCATCGCCCTGGCTCAACGGGCGCTTGATCTTACACATAATTGGGACGTGGACGAAGACGAGAGTGTCCAGGACGACGTTGATAGCCTCACCCACGCTTTGACCAAGCTCAAGCAGCGCAGCCTTGTGGCGGCGTGAGCTGGGCGTATAGGTTCTGGCCGATGGGGTCCCGTGCCGGGTGGTGCGGGGCCACGGCATGTTCGGCCTGTTGAGGCTACCGGGGTACCGCAGCCTGGTTGACAGTCCTTGCGGGAGCGTCGCCGTCTAGGGCGGGTAGCTAGCTTAGACGCCGGCGGCGACGCGAACCAAACTTCCCGGCCCCGTGCCGGAACCATCGCCTGCCGGCCCCTGTGCCGGTAGGGCGCTCGCGGCCCACCGATCCGGCCGCATGATCTTCCACCAGGCCGAACAGGATTCGGCCGAGCGGCCATATGTGTGATTTGGGTGCGCGCGGATGCGGCGCGCTCGGCCTGGTGGGGGCAAACGTGGCAAGGCACGCCTCCTTGAGGGTGTCTTGTCCGTCCAGCACCGCCGTACTTGGTGAGCACGGCGAGTGGGACCGTACGAAGGGCGCCTACGAGAATGCGCCGCCCAACCTGGGAACCGCAAACGGGTAAACCGCCTTGCGGAAGCCCACCGGCCGGCCGAGACCAGCTATCTAGGCCGGCCGGCGGACGAGAACGGCTGGGTTGCGCGATCTGCTGCTCTTGGCGGTGACCCGACATTGCGTGTTGGGCGGGCTGTCGGGCTCGGTCTGATGAACCCTGCGGGATAGCGGCCCGGACCCAGCACGATGCGGGGTGGTCCAGTCGGTAAGACGCCGGCCCCATACGCCGGAGATCGCGGGTTCGAACCCCGCCCCCGCCACTTGTTATCAAGCTTCCCGACTGCCGCGATGGCGGCCGGGTGGGTATCCCCGAGCGATTCGGAGGGAACTAGACCATGATCACCACCAACCACAACATCCGCCTGATCACCCAAGGCGAGGACCAATCCGGGGGCGGGAAGGACGATGCCGGGACGGATCCCGTCTTTCAGGCGCCGCCCGAGCCCGCCAAGACAGCCAACCCGCCCCAGCCAGGCCAGGCCGGCCAGGCGAACCGTTCGGCGGATCCGGACGGACAGGACGCGCTGGGTGATGCGGGCAAAAGGGCGTTGGACCAGGAGCGGGCCACCGTCAAGGCCCTCAAGGACCAGTTGGCCGAACTGACCGCCTACAAAAAGGCCGCCGAGGACGCCAAACTGACCGCCGAGGAGAAGACGGCCAAGGACCTCAAAGAGGCCCAAGAGATGGCCCAGGCCGCCAGCGCCAAGGCACTGCGGTATGAGGCCGCCGCCCAAGTTCAAGGTTTTCCCCTGGCCATGGCCGCCCGGCTCCAAGGCGACAGCCTCGACGACCTGAAGGCGGACGCCCAGCAACTCCTCGATGCCATCGGCCAGGCTGCGGGGTCGAAGGAGCCGGCCCGGCCGGCGCCTGATCCGGGCGCCGGGCATGGCGGGGCGCCGCAGGCGTCGGGTTTGGACGGGGCCGTCGCCGCCTTTTACACCGCCTAGTCCCCACCCCTCCTAGGGGTGTGTGTTGAACCAGTCACTATCCCTTTAGGAGGGCCATATCATGCCTGTCACTTTGGCCGAGGCGAAGCTCAACGCCTTGGAGGCCTACGATCCGGCCGTCATCGACGAGTTCCGCAAGGAGTCGACGATCGCCGACACGTTGATCTTCGACCAGTGCGTCAACCCGGCCGGCGGCGGGGCGACCTGGGACTACGCCTACCGCCGGCTGGCCACCGAGGCCACCGCCGCCACCCGCCAGATCAACGCCGACTACCAAGCCCAAGAGGTCACCACCGTCAAGGTCGCGACCACGTTGGGGATCTTCGGCGGCAAGTTCCAAGTCGACCGCGCCCTCGTCACTCCGCCGCCGGATGCTTCGGAGGCCGGCCGCCGCCGACGCCACGGCCCGGGCGGGCGGCGTTCCACGCATCGATAGTCTCCGGTCGCCAGCCACGGGCCTTGCCGACCCGGACCTCCGGGTCGGGGAGTTTGAGGCTGCCCAGGGCGCCCGGAGTAATCCCCAAGCGGCGGGCCACGTCGTTGAACGAGAGGTAGACCTCAGTCACCGGGCTTCGCCCTCCGGTCCCTCCGGCGGCCGAGGCCGCCCGGGCCGATCAGGACCAGAGCTGCGGCGAGCACCGCGAGCGCGGCCGCGAGAGGCACGCCCTTCCCGATTGAGACGGCAGCCGACGCGAGCGCGAACGCGACGGCGACGTAGTGGATCAGCTTCATGGTCAGTTCTCCTATGACGCGATGGGACAGCGGCCAGAGGCACTATACGGCCCATTCTTCAGGTTGCAAACGCTTCACTGGATGGGTGGACGTGACTTGCGGGGCCGACCGCCCTTGCCGGGCCGGGCGGCGTTCCACGCCTCGATGGTCTCCGACCGCCAGCCGCGTGCCCGGCCAACCATGGCGTCCGGCTCGGGAAGTTTCAAGTTCCCCAGCCCGCCCTTCGTGATACCGAGCAAATCGGCCACCTCGCTGTACGAGAGGAATCGTTCCAACGTACTCACCTCCTCTCCTGGCGAACGCCCGTGATCTGGCCATCGCCGATCTCGTGTGGCAAAACTGGAGCTAGACCCGGAGCGACCCACCGGCATCGTGCGCCTGAGGCAACTGCAAATGACTGCCCTACGAAGGGAACGCGACACGGTGCGAGCGAAGCGAAGCACCAGGCCGCCGCCGTGTTGACGGAGCGAAGCGGAGGAAACGCGGCCAGAAAAGCATCGCGGCCCAGGGCCTTCCCTGGCGGCGAAGCCGCCGTGGTGACTGCCCTCGAAAACATGACCACGATCACTGTGGCGCCGTGTTGACGGAGCGAAGCGAAGGAAACGCGGCCTAAAAAAAATCGCGGCCCACGGTCCGGGATGATCGCGAAGCGATCCCCGGACACAATGGACCGGCTCGTGCACCATCGGGGACTCGAACCCCGAACCCACTGATTAAGAGTCAGTTGCTCTGCCAATTGAGCTAATGGTGCGTGCGACCTGCAATGTTACCAGCAGCCGGCCGTCAGGCCAAACCCGCTGGGTGCCGGGCTAGCCGGCCTGGGCGGTGAGGACGGCGGCGACGGCGGGGGCGAGGGCGCGGAAGGCGCGGCCACGGTGGGAGATGGCGTTTTTCTCCTCGGGGTCGAGTTCGGCGCAGGTGCGGGTTTCGCCGTCGGGGATGAGGATCGGGTCGTAGCCGAAGCCGCGCTGGCCGCGGGCGGTGTGGCCGAGGGTGCCGGGCAGGGTGCCGGTTTGGACGGTTTCGTGGCCGTCGGGCGTGACGAGGACGGCGGCGCATTCGAACCAGGCGGCGCGGCCGGGGTCGGGGACGTCGGTCATCTGGGCGATGAGGAGGTCGAGGTTGGCTTGGTCGTCGCCGTGGTGGCCGCACCAGCGGGCGGAGAAGACGCCGGGGGCGCCGCCGAGGGCCTTGACGCAGATACCGGAGTCGTCGGCGATGGCGGGGAGCCCGGTGAAGGCGACGAGGGCCCGCGCTTTGATGAGGGCGTTCTCGGCGAACGTGAGGCCGGTTTCGACGGGCTCGGGGGCGCCGAGGGCGCCGGCGGACACCATGGCCCCTTGGGGCAGGTCGAGGTGGCCGGAGAAGATCTCGGCGACCTCGATGACCTTGTGCTCGTTGTGGGTGGCGAAGACGAGGCGGGGGCTCATGCGGCGGCTCCTTCGGGGGCGGTGGTGGTGATGGCGCCGTCGCTGGCGAGGCGGACGGCGGACATGGGCGGGGCGTCGAGGGCGGCGCGTTGGAAGCGGGCGAGGTCGCTGGTGCCGGCCGTCGCGAGGTCGAGCAGGCGGTTCAGTTCGGGCCGGCCGAAGACGCCGTGTTCGGCGGTGCCCTGGATTTCGACGAACTGGCCGGAGCCGGTGACGACGACGTTCATGTCGGTTTCGGCGCGGACGTCTTCGACGTAGGGCAGGTCGAGGCGGGGTTCGCCGTCAATGATGCCGACGGAGATGGCGGAGACGGAGTCGCGGAGCACGGCGGCGTCCTGGGGAACGTGGCCTTGGGCTTTGGCCCAGGCGACGGCCTCGGCGAGCGCGATGTAGGCGCCGGTGATCGAGGCGGTGCGCGTGCCGCCGTCAGCTTGGAGGACGTCGCAGTCCAGCATGATCGTGTTCTCGCCGAGGGCGGCGACGTCGATGATGCCGCGCAGGGACCGGCCGACGAGGCGGGAGATCTCATGGGTGCGGCCGCCGACGCGGCCCTTGACGGATTCGCGGTCGGAGCGTTGGTCGGTGGCCCTGGGCAGCATCGCGTATTCGGCCGTGACCCAGCCCTGGCCGGAGCCGCGGCGCCACCTGGGCACGGAGTCCTGGAAGGTGGCGGCGCACAGGACGCGGGTGTGGCCGAACTCGATGAGGGCGGAGCCTTCGGCGTGGTCGAGCCAGCCGCGGTGGACGGTCACGGGGCGCATTTGGTCGACGGCGCGGCCGTCGGGGCGGTGGGTTGAAGCAGTCTGGGCCATGGCCTTGACTTTATCGTGCGATCGGGCCGGTCAGGCGCGCGGGTGGGCCTGGAGGTAGGCGGCGGCGAGGCGTTCGTCGGTGACGTGGGTGTAGCGCTGCGTGGTGGCGGGCGTGGCGTGGCCGAGGATTTCTTGGACGCTGCGCAGGTCGGAGCCGCCTTCGAGCAGGTGGGTGGCGGCGGTGTGGCGCAGGGCGTGGGGGGCGATGTCGGGGACGCCGGCGAGGGCGGCCAGTTGGTGGATCACTGTGCGCACCTGGCGTTGCCCGATGCGGCCGCCGTGGGCGCCGAGGAACAGGGCGTCGCTCGAGCCGGGGCGGGTCAGCCGGGGCCGGGCGTCGCGGAGGTAGGCGTCGAGCGCGCGGGCGGCGGGCAGCCCGTACGGGACGGTGCGCTGGCGGCCGCCTTTGCCGAGGACGCGGGCCGTGCGCCGTTCGGGGTCGAGATCTCCGAGGTCCAGGCCCGTGAGTTCGGCGACGCGCGCGCCGGTGGCGTAGAGCAGTTCGGCGATGGCCAGGTCGCGGACGTGGACCGGGTCGGCGTCGTCGGCGCGCTGGGCGGCGACGTCGAGCAGCACGGTGACGTCCGGGACGGACAGGACCGTGGGCAGGCGGCCGTCCGCCCTGGGGTGGCCGAGCCGCAGCGCGGGGTCGTGGGGCATGAGGCCGGCCCGGGTGGCCCAGGCCGTGAACGTGCGGGCGGCGGCGGCCCGGCGCGCGAGCGTGGCGCGGGAGTGGCCGGCGGCGTGTTCGGCGGCGAGCCAGCGCCGGAGGTCGGCCGCGCTGAGCCGGGCCAGCGACTCCGGGCCGCCGATGCCGGCGCTCTCGAGCAGCGCGTCGAGGTCGCCGAGGTAGGCGCGGACCGTGTTCGGGGACAGTCCGCGCGTCAGCGCGAGGTGGTCCCGGTAGCGGGCGCGGATGTCCCGAAGCCCCGGGTCCTGCGTCTGGTCCACGCCCCCAGTGTCCCAGGCCGGCGGCCGGGTGGGCGGGCGGCGTGGCCGATGCCGGCCGGTCGCCGTGCGCTCCCGCGTGGCCCGCGGCCCGTCCCCGGCCATCCCCGGCCGTCACCGGGGTGGACCGGGCGGGCGGTTCTTGTACCAGGCGCCGCCCTCGCGGTGGACCAGGCCGGCCCGTTCGAGCCGGCCGAGCGCGCCGATAACCTCGCGCGGGGCCAGGCCGGCGGCCCGGGCCAGGGAGTCGGCCGTGGCGCCGCAGCGGGCCGGCATGGCGTCGGCCACACGGCGTTCGCGCGGCGCGAGGCCGTCGAGCCACCCGGCGGCCTGGCCGACGGCGGCCGCGTCGGCCAGCGTGGGCTGGAGGGGGCCGGCCAGTTCGGCGGCCTCGGCCGCGTCCGTGACGAGCGTGGCGACGCCCTCGCGGATCAGCCGGTGGCAGCCGGCCGAGGCGGCGGAGGTGACGGGCCCGGGCACGGCGCCGACCCCGCGCATGAGTTCGGCCGCACGGCGGGCCGTGCTCTGGGCGCCGGAGCGCCAGCCCGCCTCGACCACGACCGTGGCGCGCGACAGGGCCGCGATCAACCGGTTGCGGGACAGGAAGCGTTCGCGGCGGGGCGCGGAGCCGGGCGGCGATTCGGCGACGACGGCCCCGGTGCGCAGCACCTCGCGCAACAGCGGCTCGTTGCCGGCCGGGTAGAGACGGTCGATCCCGCCGGCCATGACGGCCACGGTGGTGGCGCCGACGGCCAGCGCCGTGCGGTGGGCGGCCGCGTCGATGCCGAAGGCGCCGCCGGAGACGATGGCGTGGCCGCGCTCCCCGAGCCCCGCCACGATGTCGCTCGTGGCCGTCTCGCCGTAGGCGGTGCAGGCGCGCGAGCCGACGATGGCGACGCCGGCGGCGCCGAGCCCGTCCACGGCGCCGGCCGCGGGTCCGGCCGCCCACAGGCAGACGGGCGCGAGGTCGCCGAGGTCGCCGCGGGCCTCGGGCCAGCCCGGGGCCTCGGGGATCAGCAGCCGGCCGCCGAGCCGGTCCAGGACGGCCAGTTCGCGCCGCGGGTCCAGCCCGTCGAGCCGGGGCCGCCAGCGGGCCACGGCTCGGGCGACGGCCGGGCCGTGCCGCTCGGCGCCCGGTGCGCCGCCGGCCAGCCAGGCCAGCGCCTCCGACGGTCCGAGCGCCTGAATGACGGCGGCGGCCGCGCGGTCCTCCGGTTCGGCCAGCCGGCTCCAGGCGGCCCGCGCCAACCGCACGTCCCCGGCGTCGAAGCCGAGCCCGGCGCCGCTCATGCCGCTCCCCTTCCCCTGAGCGCCATGGCCGTGTCGAGCTCGTCCATGCCCGGGGCCTCGCGCCCGGCGAGGTCCGCCACGGTCCAGGCGACGCGCAGCACGCGGTCGACGCCGCGCAGGGACAGCAGGCGCTGGTCGAGCACGCGGTTCAGTTCCCGCACCACGCCCGAGGTAGTCCCGAGCCGGCGTCTGAGCCACGTGCCCGGCACCTCGCTGTTGAGCCGCCAGCCGGCTCCTTCCAGCCGGGCCCGCTGCGCCTCGCGGGCCCGGGCGACGCGCGCCCCGACCTCGGCGCTCGACTCCCTGGCGCTGCCGCCCTGGACGTCGAGCGCGCGCACCTGGCCGACCTCGACCGAGATGTCGATGCGGTCCAGCAGGGGGCCGGACAGCCGCCCGAGGTAGCGCCGCTTGGCCAGCGGCGTGCAGACGCAGTCCAGGCCCTTGCCGGTGGCGCGGCCGCACGGGCACGGGTTGGCGGCGAGCACGAGCTGGAACCGGGCCGGGTAGCGGGCCGCCCCGGCGGACCGGTGGATGACGACCTCGCCGAGTTCCAGCGGCTGGCGCAACGTCTCGAGCACGCGCGGGGAGAACTCGGGCGCCTCGTCCAGGAACAGGACCCCGAGGTGGGCCCG
>JAISIU010000250.1 GCA_031261885.1 Bifidobacteriaceae bacterium | reverse complement strand
CGCGCGGCTCGCGGACTATCACCGCCGGTTCGGAATTACACCGACCCCGTAAGCACGAAGCTTCACGTCAAGTATGGCAGCACCGTCAAATCAGCGCCGCGCGAACACCGCTGCGCCGGACGTGAAACGGTCCGGCCGGGCGGCGTGTCGCGGCAATTTCTGTCACACCCCCCTGGCATCCTCGGCCCCACCCATGAAGGGCGGGGGTGGTTTGTGGAGACACGCGGCACCGCAAAGCGAGCCCGCACGCGACGCGGGACGGAGCACCGGCCCCACGTGCGCGAGCTGTTTCCCATGAGCGAGCCCGCGCGGGGCGCGGGACGGAGGGCACTAGGCTGAACCCGTGAGCGTGTGCGTGGCCCCATCGATCCTGTCCGCCGACCTCGCCAACCTCGAGGCCGAGATGAGCCGCATCCCCAGCGCCGACCTCGTCCACGTCGACGTCATGGACGGCCAGTTCGTGCCGAACATGACGTTCGGCCTGCCCGTCGTCGAACGGCTCGCCGAGGTCAGCCCGTTCCCGCTCGACACCCACCTGATGATCGCGGACCCGGACCGCTGGGCCACGGCCTACGTCGACTGCGGCGCCGCCTCCGTCACGTTCCACGCCGAGGCCGTCCGCGCCCCCGTGCGCCTGGCCCGTGAGCTGCACAAACGTGGCGCCAAGGCCGGCATCGCGATCAACCCGGGCACGCCCGTCGACTTCGTCAAGGACATCCTGCCGTTCATCGACCGGCTGCTCGTCATGAGCGTGGAACCCGGGTTCGGCGGCCAGGAGTTCATCGACGAGACCCCCGCCAAGGTCGCCTACGCCCGTCACCTGATCGAGAAGCTCGACCGCGAGATCGACCTCGAGGTCGACGGCGGCATGTCGCCCGTCACGGTGCCGCTCGTGGCCGCCGCCGGGGCCACCACGGTCGTGGCCGGTTCGGCCATCTTCGGCGCGGAGGACCCGGATCAGGCCATCCGCCGCCTTCACGCCGCCGGCCGCTGACCGCTCGCTGCCGCCCCGGGCCGCGGGCTCAGGCGCGCGGCACCCTGAGCAGTGCCAAGAACATCGAGTCCGTGCCGTCGCGGTCGGTCCACAGCTGGACCATGCCCCCGCGCGCCGCACCGGCAGCACAGACCGCCGCCAGCGCCGGCACCGTGGCCGGGTCGATCAGTTCGAGCCCCGGCACGGCCCGCATCACGTCCTCCACCACGAGGCGGGTCTCCGCCACGTGCGGCGAACACGTCGAATAGCAGACCACCCCGCCGGGCGAGGCCGCCTCGATCCCGGCCCTCAGCAGCTCGCGCTGCAACGGGCCGAGGCCCGTCAGGTCCGCCGGCGTGTGCCGCCAGCGCGCCTCCGGCCGCCGCCTCAGCGCGCCGAGGCCCGTGCACGGCGCGTCCACGAGGACGCGCCGGAACCGCCCCGGCCACAGCTCTCCGGCGTCGCGCCCGTCCTCCTCCGTGACCTCGACCGCCGCCCCGAGTGGGGCAACGGTCTCACGCACGAGCTCGGCCCGGTGCGCCTGTGGCTCGTTCGCCACGAGCCGCCCGCCCCGCCCGGCCACGAGCGCCCCGAGCAGGGCCGCCTTGCCGCCGGGCCCGGCGCACAGGTCGAGCCAAGTTTCCTGAACTTCCTGGCCCAGGTGGTCACATTCGGCGCCCGGATGTGACCATTCGGGCCCGGGAGTTTCGGCGCCGTCGTCCAACGCCGGGTCCGCCAACGCCAACGCGACCAGCTGCGAGCCCTCGTCCTGGACACCGGCCCGCCCGTCGCGCACCGCCGGGATCGCCCCCGGCCGGCCGCCTTCCAACACGACGGCCGTCGGCGCCAAGCGGCCCGGCACGGCCGCCGGCGCGGCTTCCGGACCAGGCCCCACGGGCGCGGGGCCGTCCCCCGCCCCGGCCTCATCGACTCCGTCGGATCCGTCGGCGCCGTCACCGTCGGCGCCCGCGTCTTCCCGTGGCGCCCCGCGCCTGGGGCCGCGCCCGTGGCTGGCCCGCCACTCCTCCTCGCGGTCCCGGGCCGCCTGCGCCTGCCCGATCAGCTCCTCGCGCGTGATCAGGCCGGGACGGGCCGCCAGCGTCGTGGACGGGTCCGCGTTGTCGGCCGCCAACAGCGCCGGCAGCGCCGCCCGGTCCCGCCCCGCGGCCACGAGCGCGGCCTGGAGCGCCCGGACGATCCATGCCGGGTGCGAATACTCGACCTCCAACCGGTCGTTGCCGTCGAGGTCCGCCAGGACCTCGGCCTTGATCACCTCATAGCCCGCGTCGGTGATCGTGCGCAGCACCGCGTTGACGAACCCGGCCCGCCCGCTGCGCAACACCTCGCGCGCCAGCGCCACGGTCTCCGACACGGCCGCGTGGTCCGGCACGCGCATGGCCGCGATCTGGTGCACGCCGAGGCGCAGCGCGTCGAGCACCGGCTTGTCGATCTGCCGGAGCGGCCGGCCCGAGGCCCGCTCGATCACGGCGTCGTACAGGCCCTCGTCGCGCAGCGTGCCGTACGCCAGCTCCGTGGCGAAGGCCGCGTCGCGCCCGCGCAGCCGCCGCTCCCTGAGCATGTCCGGCAGCGCCAGGTTCGCGTACGCGCCGCCGGCCACGGCCCGGAGCAGCTCCCACGCGACCACGCGCGCCGGCTCGGCCCGCCGGGACCGCTGGCTCGGCGCCTGCCGCGACCAGCCGCGATCGCCGCGCCGTCCGCCCCCGGACCGGCCGCGCTCCTCGCGGCGGCCGTAGCCCCGCCTCTCACCGGACCCGGCGTCCCAGCGGGAGTCCGATGCCGGGCCGCGCCGTCCGCCGCGCGTCTCACGGCCGGCACCGTCCCCGGCCGGAGCCGGCGCGGGGTCCGCCCCGGGGTCCGCCCAGTCGGCGCGTTCCCACCAGTTGCCGCCCGCCGCCTGATCCTCGCTCACTTCATGGCCTCCCGACCGAATCGTTCACCGGCGGCCAGCCGGGCGCCACGCGCCCACGCCGCCGCCTCCATCCACCCGCGCCCGGCGGGCTTGACCGGGCCCAGCCGGACCGGACCGGTCCCGGTGCCCACCCAGACGGCCCGCTTGCCCGCCCGGATGACGCCCGGCTCCAGCCGCTCCAGCCCCTCCGGCGCGGCCTGGGGCCCGCCGCCGCTCCCGGCCGCCGTCCCTTCCGCGGGTGCGCCGGCATCGTCCATCTCCAACACACCCAACCGGACGCGCTCGCCGCGCAGCACCGTCCACGGCCCGGGCGCCGGCAAACAGGCCCGGATCTGGCGGTCCACGGCGATGGCGGGCGCCGACCAGTCGACCAGCGCGTCCGCCGCCTCGATCTTCGGGGCCAGCGAGACACCGTCCCCGCTCTGCGGCACGGCCCTGGCCCGGCCCGCCGCGATCTCGTCGACGACCCCCACGAGCAGCCGGTCCGCGCTCCCCGCCAGCTCGCCGAGGACGTCACCGCTCGTGGCCCGCGGCGGCACCTGGTACGTCATGACGCCGTACACCGGGCCCGCGTCGAGCGCCTCGACGATCTGGAACACCGTGGCCCCCGTGATCTCCTCGCCGCTCCAGACGGCCCGCTGCACGGGCGCCGCGCCGCGATAAGCCGGCAACAGCGAGAAATGCAGGTTGATCCAACCGTGGGCCGGAATGTCGAGGACATCCGCCGGGATCAGCGCCCCGTACGCGACGGCCGCCACGAGCTCCGCCCCGGTGCCCCGCAGCCACTCCTTGAACTCCTCGTCGCGCGGGTGGGCCGGCGTCACGACCTCCAGGCCGGCGGCCTCAGCCGCCAGCTTGACGGGCGAGGCCTGGGGCCGCCGCCCGCGCCCGGCCGGGGCGTCCGGCCGCGTCACGACCCCGACCACCTCATGGGCCGACGCCACCAGAGCCTTCAGGGATGGGACAGCCACCTCGGGCGTGCCCGCGAAAACGATCCGCATTGGGCCAAGCCTACTGGG
>JAISIU010000209.1 GCA_031261885.1 Bifidobacteriaceae bacterium | reverse complement strand
CGATCGAGCACATCCGCCTCTATTCGACGGGTCACACGGAAGCCATCTGCACGGAGGACCTGGCGGCCGCGCGGCGGTTCGTCGCGGCCATCGACTCGGCCGTCGTCAACGTCAACGCCTCGACCCGGTTCACGGACGGCGGGCAGTTCGGGCTCGGCGCGGAGCTCGGCATCTCGACGCAGAAACTGCACGCCCGCGGCCCGATGGGCCTGGAGGAGCTGACCACGACGAAGTGGATCTGCTGGGGCTCGGGCCAGATCCGGGACTAGCGCGGGTCAGGGCGTCACGGTGATCCTGTAGACCTTCGACTTGGCGTTCTTGACGCCGCTGGCCCGGATCCTGAGGTTGACGGTGCCCGGGGAACGGGCCTCAAGATGCCCGGCCTTGTCGATCAGCAGCACCGACGGGCGGGAGCTCTTGAACGTGATCTTGGCCGATGTCGCGGTGCCGGGGCTGGCGCTCGCGGTCAGCCACAGGTTCTGGCCCACCCGAAGTGTGGTCGCGGTCAGTCCGGTCACATGCACGCCGGCCACGCGATGCACCGCCGCGGAGCGGGCGCGCACCGTGAGCTTGACCTTCCACGACAGGGCGCCGGCCGAGGCGTAGATCGTGGCCCGGCCGTCCTGGCGCGCGGTGATGCGGCCCGACTTGATGACCGTGGCGACGTGCTGGTTGGAACTGCGCCACCGGACGTGGATGCGCTTGCCCGTGGCGGTGTAGCCGTAGGCGGCCAGCACCATGGACCGTCCCCTGGGCAGCACGAGGGACCGCTGCGCCGCGGCCACCCTCTGCGCCACCTTCGGGTTGACGTACACGTACGGCGCGGCCGCGCCGGTGTTGGGGGAGATGGACGATGGCGTGGCGGCGTCCGGCACCGTGATGGTCACGGCCGGGGCGGGCGCGGTGATCGTGTGGGTGGCGGTGGTGGTGACGCTCGGACCCGCCACCGTCGTGGTCGGTCCCGGGGTGGTGACGGTGACGGTTGGCCCCGGGGTGGTGACGGTGTCGGTTGGCCCCGGGGTGGTGACGGTGGTGGTGGGTCCCGGGGTGGTGACGGTGGTGGTTGGTCCCGGGGTGGTGACCGTGGTGGTGGGACCGGGCACGGTCGTGGTGACGGTCGCGGCGGGCGTCGCGGTCGGGGTCGTCGTGGCGACCCGGGGAGTGGCCCGCCACAGGCCGCTGGCGGCCGCGGTCCATACCCTGCCGCTGGTGTCGACGGCCGCGCCGCCGGGCGCGTCCATCCACTCGAGCCGCGTGACCGCGTCCGCGGATGGCTGTTGGCCCTGGGCGGCCGTGCTGAACGCGGTGGCGTCGATGCGGACCACGGCGTTCTGGAGCGTGTCCGCGACCCACAGGTTGCCCGCTTGGTCGAAGGTCAGGGTCTCGTCGTAGTCGCCGGCGTCCGCGCTGAACCCCCGGAAGACGAGCCAGGGGTTGGCGCCCGTGCCGTACTGGTTGGTGACATCGGTGCCGCTGGCCGTCCAGATCGCGCCGGCGGCGTCGACGGCCATCCCCGAGATGGGCAAGTGAACCTCGGTCCGGCCGGTGGCGTCGGCCGTCGTCGTGGCGCCGGCCGTGTCCTGGAACTCGTCGATGGCGCCGGCCGCCTTGTCATAGACGTACAGCTCGTCCCCGCGCGTGGCCACGAGCAGCGTGCCGCCGGCGAAGCCCGTGATGGCCTGCGTCGGGGCGCCGAGCGTGAGGGTCGAGCTGGCCGCGATCGTGCTCGCGGAGTAGCGCAGGACGCTCTTGGCGGCGCCGTCCGTGACCCACAGGTCGCCGGCGGTGTTGAACGCGAGCGACGGCCGGGTCAGGATGTCGGGAGCGCTGCCCAGGGTCGTGGCCGCGGCCGCCGGGGTGAGCACGGGCCGGCCGGTCATCAAGGAGGTGAAGCGGCTCACCGTGTAGCTGGAGCTGGATCCGTCCCGGGCGTCGGCCACCCACAGGTCGCCGTTCGGCGCCGCCGCGACGGTGGTGGGTGAGAAGAAGCCGGTGTCCAGCGCGACGGTGGCCGAGTCGAAGGACGCGCCGCCCTGGTCGATGGTGGCCGTGGGGATGAACGCGGCGTGGCTGTCCGACGAGTCGAGCCACAGGCCGCCGGAGCCCCAGGCCAGTGCCGATGGATTCGGCGGGCCGCTGACGGCCTCGGTCCCTTGGTCGGCCGCCAGCGGCTGGGCGGGCGTGGAGGCCGCCAAGCCGGCTTGGTCGAAGCGGTCCACCTCGCCGCCGGCGGGTGAGGCCGTCGCGACGTACAGGTTGCCGTCGGGGTCGAAGTCCATGGCCGCGGGCGTGCTCGTGAACCCCGAGATCTCCCTGTTCGGGGCGTCGCCGGACTCGGGCTGGAACCACCCGTAGACCGTGTCGGCCGTCGCCGCCCAGGGCTGGCCGTCGGCCGTCACGGCCAGGGCGCGGACCTGGCCGGCCACGTCGAGGGTCCCGTTGGCATCGGTCGCGGCGATACTGGTCGTGCCCTGTTGCGCGGTCTGAAGCGTGAGGGCGGTGAAGACGTACAGCGTGGAGGTGTCGCTGCCGGCGTCGGCGATCCACAGGTCACCGTAGCTATCGCTTCCGAGGGCGACTGGCGAGGCCAGTCCTGTGATGGTGACCGCGGCGTCCGTGTCCCAGCCGTTGCCATCGGCCCAGACGCTCGGCATGAACTCGCGGACCGTGCCGGCGCCCGGGTCTGCCACCCACAGGTCGCCGGACGGGTCGAGGGTGAGGGCGCCCGGGTCGCCGAGGTTGTCGATTTCCGCGTTAGGCGAGGTGGGATCGGCCGGATCGTAGCGGCGCACGGCCGCGGCCGTCGGATAGGCCACCCACACCTGGCCGTCGGCCTGGGCGACCAGGCCGGCGGGCTGGTACTGGATGTCGCCGATCAGGAAGTTCTGGTAGACGGTTTGAAGCGCGGCCTGGGCGGGGGCGCCGGCCCGGCCAACGGCCGTGGCGGCGATGAGCGCCACGGCGGCGAGGCCCGCTGCGAGACGGGCCCAGCGGTGGCTGGTCGGTGCGTGCGCGGCGGTCGGAGCAAGCGGGGTCAGGGTATGGCGGGATGGCTGGGGGATGGTCGTCACTTGAGATCAGGTCCAAACGTGACTTCGGGGGTTGGACGATGCGGGGCGAACCGGGAAAACCCAGGTGATTTCACGCTAGCACCCCGTCGGCCCGCCGTGCGCGGCGTCTGGGCGCGGCGTCCGGACGCGGACACGGCGCACCGGAGGGGTTGCGCCCGGGCACGGCCGGGGCGTGCGAAAATCATCTGTGCCTTGTGAGTCGTTTGCCGGCGGCGTTATCACGCGGCATCCCTAGTCGGCGAGGAAGGAAGACCACGTGGCGGACAGCCCCACGCTGAAACTCGGGGTCATGGGCGGCACCTTTGACCCCATCCATAACGGGCACCTCGTCGCGGCCAGCGAGGTGGCGGACGAGTACGGCCTCGACCAAGTCATCTTCGTGCCAACGGGCCGGCCGGCGTTCAAGGCGGACCGGGATCCGGCGTCGGCGGAGGACCGCTACCTCATGACCGTGATCGCGACGGCCGCCAACCCCAGGTTCGAGGTCTCGCGCGTCGACATCGACCGACCGGGCCTCACCTACACGATCGACACGCTCCAGGACCTGCACGAGCAGCACCCGGGCGCGGAGCTGTACTTCATCACGGGCGCGGACGCCCTCCACGAGATCCTGCGCTGGCACGACGCGGCCGAACTGTGGCGGCTGGCACGGTTCGTCGGCGTGACGCGCCCGGGCCACAAGCTGGAGGCCGAGGGGCTGCCCCAGGACCGGGTCAGCCTGCTGGAGGTGCCGGCCATGGCGATCTCCTCGACGGACGTGCGGCGCCGCGCCCGCGTGGGCCGTCCCATCTGGTATCTGGTGCCGGACGGCGTGGTCCAGTACATCGCCAAGCACGGGCTGTACCGCGGCAAGGGCAAACCGCCCGCCCCGGCCGGTCCGTCGGAACGGAGCCAGCGATGACCGACGCCCCCCTGTCCCGCCGCGAACTGTCCCGCCGCACGGCCAGCGCCCCGGTGGCCCGTTCGCCGCGCACCGGCGGATCGGCGATCATCCCGCCGCCGCTGCCCTCGCCGCGCGACCTCATGCCCGTCGCCACGGCGGACGCCTGGGCCAAGGAGGTAGCCCGCCTCCGGGCGACGGCCGCCAAGAGAGCCCAGGAACGCGGCGCGGCGGCCGCCCGCCCCGGCATCGAACCACATCGCCTGCCCGCCGGCGGCCGGTCCGACGGCGACCCGCTGGCCGAGACGCCCGGCCGCGGCCCGGCCTTCCCGGCCTCGCGCCCGCTGCCTGTGACGCCGCCGGCCAGCGCCCTGGAGGCACACCCCAGCACGGGGCCGGCCACGGGCAGCACGACGGCCGAGGTGGTCCGCGCGCTCTCGACCCCGCCCACGTGGCGCCAACGCCAGGGATCCGTGCCGCCGCGCGAACCCGCACCCGAACCCCGCATGACCCAGCTCTTCCCCGGCTCCCGGCCCGTGCCCGTGGTGCGGCAACCGGCGCCGCCGCGCCGGGCCGCGCACCCGGCCTCGCGTTCCCTGCCCACGCCGATCCAGCCGCGGGGGGCCGCCGATGCCAGCGCGCACCCCGTGACGCGGGCGGCCGGTTCGGTTTCGCCCGCCACCGCGCCCGCGCCGGCCGGTGCCGGTGCGGTCGGCCAGGACGGATCGCGCCGCGCGGGAACACGCATTCGCACGGCCGGTCCCCTTCAGGGCGTACCGCGTTCAACACAGGCTGGCCCTAGGCGGGCCGCCACCCCGGCGGG
>JAISIU010000169.1 GCA_031261885.1 Bifidobacteriaceae bacterium | reverse complement strand
GGGGGCGTAAATTAGGCGACGTAATTCTGCTGACAGCGAACAGTGGACGGTCACCGGCCAAGGAGGGCGCAGCCGCATGGGCACCGTAGTGGTCTATTTCTCGCGCGCCGGCGAGAACTACGGTGTGGGGACCGTGGAAGAAGGCAACACCGAGGTGGTCGCGCGCATGATCGCCGACCAGACCGGCGGCGATCTCCGCCGTATCGAACCCGTCACCCCCTACCCGGCCGGCTACGAGGACTGCACGGTCCAGGCGCGGCTGGAGAAGGCCTCCGGCGCCCGCCCGCCGCTGCGGAACGGCGGTCCCGTGCTCACCGCGATCGACGACCCGATCTTCCTCGGCTACCCGATCTGGTGGGAGGACATGCCGATGCCCGTCTACACCTTCATCGAGGCCCACGACTGGGCCGGCAAGCGCGTCCTCCCGTTCTGCACGAGCGGCGGCAGTGGCCTGTCCGGCACCGACACCACGCTCGGGCGGCTGTGCCGCGGCGCGACCGTCGACCCCGGGCTCGTGCTGGACGGAACCACCGCCCAACTGCGCGTCGGGACCGCACTGGCCGAGGTCCGCCGCTGGCTGCGCCACCGCGGGCTGTACCAATAGGCGCGCCCGGGGCTGCGGGCGGTCCCCGCCTCCCGGCGTCGCTCCCGGCCCGGTAGGTTTGGCGGGTGAACGATGTCAGGGTGGTGGGCGCCGTCATCGGGCGCGGTGCGACGGTGTTGGCCTGCCGCCGCGCGCGCGGCAAGGCGAACGGCGGCCAGTGGGAGTTTCCCGGCGGGAAGGTGGAAGCGGGGGAGTCCGATGCCGAAGCGCTGGCCCGGGAGCTCACAGAAGAGTTGGGTTTGACGGACGTGTCCGTGGGCGGCTTGGTCGGGGAGGGGCGGTCCGTGTCCGATGACGGGCGGGCCATCCACCTGGTCTGTTACCGGGTCGCTCTGGGATCCGACCGGCCCCAGCGGGGCGCCGACCACGCCGAGCTCCGGTGGGTGGGCGTGGCGGACCTGGGCGCGTTGGACTGGTCCGTGGCCGACCGTCCGATCGTCCGAGCACTGGCCACTGCTGGCTGACCACTGCCCACCATTCCGAGCGTCAAGACTTATGGTCGGTAAGACGAGGAATTGTCAGCCAAAACTCTTGACGCTCGGAGATGGCAGGCGACCCGGGCGAGGAAGGATGTGATGCGGCGATGGGGCGGCTCGGGGTGGCCGGCGCGCGAATGCTGGCCGGGAACGCGGCGCTCGTGGTGTGTTGCGTGTTCTACGTCGCGTGGTGGGTCAGGGCGTTCCGGCCCGTGCGCCCCGTCAAGGGGTTTCGCTCCGCCTGGCTGCTGATCCCGGCCGCGGCCGCGGGGCTGGCCTGCGCCATCGAGGCGCTGCGCGGCCTGGGCTCGGTCCCCGCCGGGCCGCGCCTGTTCCCCGGCGCCGGCGTGCTCGTGGCCGGACTGGCCCTCTACGTGGTGCTCGCGGCCGTGACGTGGGCCGCCATGAAACGGCCCGTGACCGCCGAGCTTCTGCTGATCGTCGCGTGGGCCGTGCTCGCGGCCGCCGAGGCCAGCGTGCTCGTGGGTCTCGGGCTCTTCACCCGGGCGGCGGCGTGGGCGTGGGTCGCGGTGATCGGCGCGGCCACCGTGGCGAACCTGGTCTGCTACGTGCTGTTCTACCGGCTGAAGGGCCGCGCCCGGTTCATCGACGGCCTGGTCCCGCTGGTCCTCGCGGCCCTCGTCACGGCTGCCCTCTCCACCGCCGCCCTCGCCTGAGGCGGCCGGCATCGGCCGATTCCCAACCGGACACCACCCTGGGGTGGTGCCGTCCCACCCGGGGCGCGCCGCAGGCTGGAGGCATGTTCGATTTCAGCAACGGCATTCAGCTCAGCACGCTCCTCGCCGCGGCGGCGGCCGTGGTCTACGTCGTCTACACCCAACTCACGTGGCGCCCGGTCAGCTCGCGCGCGCTATGGCGCTTCCCCGCCAGCGGCCTGATCCTCGGCGTCGCCGGCCTTCAGGGCACCCAGGCCGTCATGAACGGCGGCCAACTCGGCCTCACGGCGCTCGAGCTCGCGCTCAGCGTCGGCATGGGGGTACTGGCCGGGGCTCTCACGAAGCTTCGGTCCGCCACCCCGAAGGCCATTGGGAAACAGGCCGCCAAGGACCGGGAACGGGCCCGGCGCGAGGCGGCGGAAGGCCACGGCACGGTGCCGCGGGCCCCGCTCAGGTTCGAGTCGCGGTCCGGCCTCCTCGTGCTCTGCCTCCTCGTCGCGGTCCTCGCGCTGCGGTTCGGGCTCATGGTCCTGGCCAAGCGGTACCTCGGCATCGGGTTCGACGCCCGCACGATGAGCGCCCTGATCTGGCTCATGCTCGCCGCCTACATGGGATCGCGCGCCCTCATGGTCTCGACCCGCGCCGCCAAGCTCCCGCTGCCGGCTCCGGAGACCGCGCCCGCCGCGTCCGCCCAGGCTGGGAGGATGTGAGACGTGAGACAGACGACCCGACGCGCGGCCTGGGGCGAGCAGGGGCCCGCCCGCGGCATCACGACCGTCATCGTCGCGGCGCTGCTCGGCTGGCAGGTGGCGGCCTCCCACTGGCCGCACCCGACGGGCTGGGACCTGCTCGCGCTCGC
>JAISIU010000154.1 GCA_031261885.1 Bifidobacteriaceae bacterium | reverse complement strand
TTCGCCGCCGGGACCCGTGCCCCGGTTACCGGGTCCTCACTTCTTGACCTTGACCTTCACGGACTTCGCCGAACCCGTGGTCACGAGCGCCTTCGTGGCGCCGCTCGGCCGGTACGAGGCCGTCACCTTGTAGGTCCTGGCCTTCCACAGCCGCACCACCGCGACCGTCGCCTTACCCTTCGCGGAAGAGTGCAACAGCACGGTCTTCTTGTTCTTGCCGTTGACCTTGATCTTCACGACACCCGTCGGCCTGGTCAGGCCCGTGGCCTTGACCGTGAGCCTGACCTTCGGCTTGGCGCCGGGCTTGATGGTCTTGTGCAGCACCTTCAGCGTGACGGACGGCTTGACCTTCGCCACCTGAGCCGTGGCGGGCGCGGCCGCGGTCCCGGCCGTCAAGCCCGTGCCGCTGGCCGTCACCTTCGCGGACAGGGTGTGGCCGATGTCGGCGGTCGTCACCGTGTACGTCGCGGCCGTCGCACTCGGGATGGCCTGGGCGTCGCGGTACCACTGGTAGGCCAGCTGGGCGCCGGCCTTGTTCCACGTGCCGGCGGAGACGGTCAGCGTGTTGCCGACGGTCGGTGCGCCCGTGATGACGGGGCCGGCCGTGGCGGCCAGGGCGTTCGGCCCGGCGGTCGCGGCGCCCGGGGCCGAGCTCGCGCTGGACCCGGCCGTCGTGGCGATGCCCATGTCGACGGCCGGCGCCTTGGTGGTGGTGCCGCAGGCTCCGACCGTCAGCGGCCGGACCGTGGCCGGCACGTACGGGCCGCCGTCGAGGAACCGCGCCTCGTGGCGTTGGGTCCACGCGGAGGACTGGTCGTACGTGACGCGGACGTCGTAGTTGCCGGGCGTCAGGCCGGAGATCGTGTAGGCGAACTGACCGTTCGGCAGTGTCCCCGTCGCGACGTTGTGTCGCACGGAGTAGTCGCTGTAGGCGTAACGGCCCGTCACGGTTTGGTCGGTCGCGTCGTAGACCGCGACCTGGATCTCCTGGTCGTAGTTGCCGAGCGGGTCGACGGCCGCCGTGGTGGGCAGGCCCGTGACCGTGCCGGTCACGGTCGCGCACTTCGTGAACTTCACGCCGGCGGAGAGCTGGTTGATCGCGGCGTCGTTCAGCGCGGTCGGCGTGGCCTGGTTGAAGGCCGTCGCGGCCTGGCCGCTCGCCGTGTAGTAGGCGGGGGCGTAGGAGCTGTCGGAGCTGCGCCGGTTGAAGCCGATCTCGTACTGGCCGCCCTGCAGCTGCGTCCGTCCGGTGCTGAGCCGTGACAGCAGAGAACTGGAACTCCCGTCAGCGGTCGTGGCGACAACGCCCTCCGACCGGTCCGGGTAGTCCCACCAGAAATCGCCGTCCGGTTCGGCCACGGCGCCCTCGGAACCGTCGTAGAGCGTCACGTCGTTGATGTCGCCGCTTTGGTCGGCGTTCGGTGCGCCGTCGAACGCGGCGGTGCCTGTGACAGCTGTTCTGTAGGTGAAGGCGACCTGATGCGTGGAACCCGCCAGGGCCGCGAGATCGGTGGCCGACAGGTTCGCGAAATCGTGATAGGTACCGTTGCTCGACACCTGCCACGTGGTCGGGTCGATGTCACCCGTGTAATAGGCGGGATCGGTCACGCCGGTGATCTCGGTTTCGAGCTCCAGCCTGGTCAGCGTGGCGACGGGGTAAGTCACCTGGCAGGTCGCGGCCCCGGAGACGACGGGACACGAGAAGTGGGCGTACTCCCAGTACTCTGTCGCGCTCGCCTGGCCCGTGGCAGTGGTGCTGTACCGGGCCGACGCGACGATGCGGATGGCCGGCGTCTCGTCCGCCGCAGCCGTGCCAAGGTTCAGTGCGGCGCCACCCGGACCCGTGAATTGGAGGGTCAGCGTGTTCGTGCTGGTCACGCCCGGCCACTGGCTGTCGCCATCGGCCAGTGCCGGGCCGGCCGTAAGCGCCCCGGCCAAGCCGATGCCGGCCAGCGCGGCGGTTCCGGCCGCGAGCAGCCGGCGCCCCCCGGCGTGCCGGGAGGAGAAGAGGGATTGATGACTCATGTTGGGGCCTCCATTGCCTGAGAGTCCATCGGGAAAGGGGTACAGGACAGGTATAACAGCCGGTCAGCCGAAATTCGGCCGGTGACGGAATTACTCGGGATACCCTCACCGGAACCACACGATCTTCACGAAAACGGCACCTCGGAACCGGGGACGATGCCGCGCCGCGCCTTGCGATCAAACTGTCCGCACGGCATCGGGCGCTTTGCCTGACCGCCAATACCCGCCCCCACCCGGCGTGGAGGCTAATGGCAGATTCACGGCCTCAAAACAACCAAAACCCTCCACGCCCAGGTGTCCTGGAACGCCCAGCGGGCGCGGCCCTCAGGCTTGGGATTCGGGTTGGGCGGCCCACCACTCGCGCAACGCAGCCACGGCGGCGTCGCGGTCCATCGGGCCCTCGTCCATGCGCAGGGCCAGCATGTGCTTGTACGCGCGGCCCACCACCGGGCCGGGCCCGATGCCGAGCAGGCCCATGATGTCGTCGCCGTTCAGGTCCGGGCGGATCTTGTCGATCTCCTCCTGCGCCGCTAGCTCCGCGATGCGCCGTTCCAGGTCATCCATCGCGAAGGCGAGCCGGTCCGCCTTCTTCTTGTTGCGGGTCGTGACGTCGGAACGGGTCAGCCGGTTGAGCCGGGCGAGCAGCGGGCCGGCGTCGCGGACGTACCGGCGGACGGCCGAGTCGGTCCAGCCGGCGTCGCCGTACCCGTAGAAGCGCAGGTGGAGCTCCACGAGCTTCGACACGTCCTTGACGGTCTGGGAATCGAACTTCAACGCCTTGAGCCGTTTCGCGGCCAGTTTGGCGCCGACCACGTCGTGGTGGTGGAAGGAGACGGTGCCGTCCTTCTCGAAGCGGCGCGTGGCCGGCTTGCCGATGTCGTGGAGGATCGCGGCGAGCCTGAGCACCAGATCCGGCGCGGGTACCGGGCCGTCCGGGCCGGTCTCCAACGCCATCGCCTTGTCGAGCACGGTCAGGGTGTGTTCGTAAACGTCCTTGTGGCGATGGTGTTCGTCGGTTTCGAGCTGGAGGGCGGCCAGCTCGGGCAGCACGTGGTCGGCAACCCCGGTGTAGACCATGAGCTCCAGGCCGCGGCGCGGCCAGCGGGCGCACATGAGTTTGACGAGCTCCGCTTGGACGCGTTCCGCCGAGACGATCGAGAGGCGTTCCGCCATCGTGCCCATCGCGTCCATGACGTCCTCGGCGACGTCGAAGCCGAGCTGGGCCGTGAAGCGCGCCGCGCGCATGATGCGCAACGGGTCGTCGTCGAAGGACTGCTCGGCCGTGACCGGGGTGCGCAGCAGGCCGTCCTGCAGGTCGCGCCGGCCGTCGAACGGGTCGACGAGCACGAGCTGGGGCAGGCTGAGGGCCATCGCGTTGACCGTGAAGTCGCGGCGCGAGAGGTCGCCTTCGAGGTTGTCGCCGAACCGGACCTCGGGTTTGCGCGAGGACGGGTCGTAGGTGTCGGCGCGGTACGTGGTGATCTCGACGGATAGGCCGCCGTGCCTGGCGCCGATCGTGCCGAACCGTTTGCCGACGGTCCACACCGCGTGGCCCCAGCCGCGCAGCAGGCGTTCCGTCTCGTCCGGCAGGGCGGAGGTCGTGAAGTCCAGGTCCGATGGCGGGCGGTCCAGCAGGAGGTCGCGCACCGGTCCGCCGACCAGCGCCAGCTCGTGCCCGGCGTCGGCGAAAAGGTGGCCGAGGGAGAGCACCTCGGGCGGCAGCGCCCGCCCCGCCCCGTCGAGCCGCGCGTTCATCTCCTGGTTCAACTCCTGCTCCGCCACCCCTCAACCATGCCAGACACACCGGCCTATCCGGTAAACCCCCAGGTCAATCACCTAGTTTCCACAGTGCACTGATGGGCAGGCCGTACAGACGCCGGCCGAGGTAAGCGCTTCGTTGACCGGTGCCGAGGACGATGCCGGCCAGGAAGCGGTCGCCCAAAGCGTCACGCAGTGGCGCCAGGTTCTTCACGTGGCTCCGTTGGAACGAGCTGGCCGCCTTGACCTCGATCGCGATGATCCGTCCATCGTCCAGTTCGCAGATCAGGTCCACTTCCCTGCCCTGACGGTTGCGATAGTGGAACAGCTCGAACTCGCTGCCGCTCCAGCCACGCTGCTTCAACAGCTCCGCCGCGACGAACCCTTCGAGCAGGGAACCGAAAGCGGGGGCATAGGACAGCTCTTGTAACCTGCTCGCCGTCACACGGGTCAACCGAGCTGCCAGGCCTGAGTCCGCTACGAGTCCCTTGGGCCGTCCGATCTCCCTGCTGGTCAGGTTCGGTGTCCAGGGCCGCAGCGTGGTGAACAGGCCGATGTCGCTCAAAAGGTCGAGGTAGGTGGTCACCGTGGTCACGGGCATGCCGATGTCGGAGGCGAGCCGCGCCTTGACCAACTCACCTGACTGGTTGGCGGCGAGCACACGCAGCAATGCGATGGCGCGTGCCGCGTCGAAGCCACGGCGCAGGGCCGGCAGGTCACGCCGCAACAAGGTGTCGAGGTAGCTGTCGAGCCAGTCACGGCGTTCCCGCTCGGGAAGCGCGGTGGCGATGGGGTACGACCCGCGGGTCACCCGTTCGGCGTAGTCGGCTCTCGTGAGATCACTGCTGAACGTAGTGAGAGCCTCGTTGGGCAGCGAGGTGACAGCCGTGACGAAGTCGTCCATCCGGCCTTCGATCTCACCCTGGCTGAAACCCCACAGACGCAAACGGATGGCCCGGCCGGCCAGGCTGTCCGCCAGGCCGCGAACACGCAGGAGGGAGGAGGAACCCGTCAGCAAGAACCGACCGGGCCGGCGGTCCCGGTCGACCGCCGCCTTGATGGCCAAGGTCAGTTCCGGCAACCGTTGGATCTCGTCGATGACGAGCATGTCCTCCACTGTGTGCTCGACGAAGCCGTCTCTGTCGTCATCGATGGCGGCCCGCACGGCGGCGTCATCCAACGTCACCGTGGCCGCGGAGCGGGAACCAGCGAGCATGGTGGCCAGAGTCGACTTTCCCACCTGGCGTGCGCCCTCGATGATCAGCACCGGTGAATAGGCGAGCGCGCGGGCCGCACGGCCAGATAAGTGTCGCTCCATCAGATTCGACATAACAGCAGGTTACAGGCCAAACTCGACGTTTCGCAAGCCATAACTCGACGTTTCGCAAGCCTCAATCCGACGTTTCGCAAGCCAAAACTCGACGTTTCGCCGCCGCGTTGGGGCGGTTACTGGTGTGATTCGTTGGCTGGGTACCACAGCTATTCGCTGTCGCTCGCCGCGAAGAGGCTGGCTTGGTCCGTCTCGGAGATGATCGGCTTGCGCGGTTTGCGGTCCGCCGCCGTGGCGGGCCATTTGACGCCGGCCGCCGCGCGTCCGAACTCACTGACGACGGCCTCAAGCCAAGGCACAGCAGACATGGCCCAACCCTATTTCCAGGAGCCCAGCGCGCCCGCCCACCACGCGGCGGCACATACTCTTACGACTCGCATGTCACCGGACCAGCCTTTCCTTTTGTCCAGAGCTTTGTCGCCCGCGGTTCGAACTGTTGTTGCATTACATCAGTGCATGTAATATTACATCTCGCTAAGTACTCGCATCGCCCCGGATCTGGAGGTAGATATGCTCAGCCAAAGGAACGACCCAGGCCCAGACTCACAGCAACGGACCGTCGCCGACCTCATCCTTGAGCACGTCAGTCCCTTCGTGCCGATGCTTTACACGGACATGTCACAGGCGATTGCCGACACCGAAGCTCGTGTCGGCGACCTCATCAGACAGGGTGACATCTACCTGGAGTCGCTGACTGCTCGGGCCCAGCTCCGCGCCATCCTGCGCGGCCGCCAAGCACAAGGCGAACTAGGCGAGTGGCAAACCGCCGGCAACCCGCATCGCATGGGCGAGCTCTACCTCAGGGAACCTTCGACCGGCCTGGAGTTGCGGTTCCTCAAGGAACAGCGGGCCACCGCGGGCGGCATTCCCGTGGCAGGGTATAACCGTGCGCGGCGCGAATACTGGACCCAGCCAGCGCTGCCCGGGTTCGGTTCTACTATGGGTGGCCTCACCAGCGATTCAACACGTCTTCTGCTGCTCTGGAACGTCGCCGGAGACACGATGACCTTCCGCCTCGTTCATCCACTCGCGCCAGGGCATTACGGTGAGTCTGTGCCCAATGACATGAGCCTCGGCCTTGCCGCAACTCCCGTGGACTGGACCGAGCCTGACTTTGGCGGCGACGATGAGCCAGAAGACTTCCTGCCGCCGGTCCGGCTGGATGAGCCCACAAGTTTCCTCAAGGCCATAAGACCGTGACCCGTGATCCCTGGAATGGCCAGCGCTTCGCGACCTTGCGGCATCTACTCGGTTTGTCGCAGACCTCGCTAGCGGAGACCCTGCACGTCACGCAGGCCACGATCTCGAATGTAGAACGCGGAGACCGTGAGCCGAGCCAGGCGCTGATCGACCGAGCCGCGGCCCAGTTCGTCCTCCCACCATCCTTCTTCTCCGTCCAGCCTCAGCTCAGTGACACCACACCCGTGACCTTCCGTAAGAAGGCTTCCGCCTCGGTCCGAGACGAGCGGCGCGTGGTCGCTGAACACTCCGAGGCCGCCCGTTTGTTCGCTACCGCTGCGGACCGGGCCAGCTTCCAGTCGGGGCGGCTGCCAAGAGCCGAAGACTTTGGCGACGACCCGGTTGAGCTGGCGGAAGCCACGCGCCGCGCCGGAGGTCTCGGCGCGGAAGAGCCAGTGCCGAACATGACCCGTCTTCTTGAGCGCCTCGGCGTCGGCGTGCTACCCGAACTCGAAACCGGCTTCGCGAACCCAGACGAAAACACGAACGCGGACCAAGAAATATCCATAGGTGACGAACAGGTTGGCGATCACATTTCAATCAGCCGTCCTCACGACGCCACACGCCGCCCCCTGATCGCAATCATCGCGCACTGTTCTGGTGACAGGTACCGCATGTCCCTCGCCCATGAACTCGCTCACCTGCTGTTCGACCAACAGATCACCGCGCCGATTCGCAGCACTCGGTCCAAGGAGGAGCGGCGCGCCTTCAGTTTCGCCAGCGCACTGCTCATCCCAGACACGGTGATGCGTCAGGCCGTGTCAGAGAACTTGACGCTCCACGGCTACCTCGCCATCAAAGCTCACTTCGGCATCAGCGTGGCCGCGTTGATCGTCCGGGCCAGAAACATGGGGCTGATCTCCGACAAGCGCGCCCGTAGCTTGCACATCCAACGGTCGTCGTATGGATGGACCAAACACGAACCGGTCCACGTCGCCGAAGAACGCGCCCTGCTGTTCGGACAGTGTTACGACCGCGCGTTCGGCGACATGGACAACCAGGCCATAGCTGCCGAGGTCGGCATCATGCCAAACCTGCTCGACCACTGGTTCCCCAGCCACGCCAACGCCACGGCACGCGTGGTGTCGCTGGCCGCGTGGCGGGAGCGCCGGGGGCGGGCGTAGCGCGGCGGGGCACCTGCCCCCGCTCAGGCAGGCCGGATACAGTGGCGGGTATGGCCGACACCAGTCCCGCATCGCGTCCCGGACGCGGGCGACCCGTACCTGGTCAGCGGCCTACCCCAGCCTGCCTGGCGAGCCATCATCGGGGTGTCCCGCAACCGGCCGCCGCCGCGCACCACCACGACCATCAAGGCCACCACGAGCCGCACGGCCATCCGGGCCAAGAGCTGCCGATCGTCGAGGAGACATCAGCCGGCGGGCTCATCATCGACGCCAAGGACGGCCAGGCCTACGCCGCGATCATCGCGCGCCGCAACCGCGCGGGCAAGCTCGAATGGTGCCTGCCCAAGGGCCATGTCGAGGCCGGCGAGACCCCGGCACAGGCGGCCACGCGCGAGATCGCCGAGGAAACCGGCATCGAAGGCCAGGTGCTGCGCCACCTCGGTTCGATCGACTACTGGTTCTCAGGCGATGACACGCGCATCCACAAGATCGTCCACCACTTCCTGCT
>JAISIU010000149.1 GCA_031261885.1 Bifidobacteriaceae bacterium | reverse complement strand
CGCGAGCTCGCCGCCAAACTCCTGGCCATGGGCGCCAGCGTCGAGGCATCGGCCGAGGAGGCCAACGCCGAGGGCGACGCCGATGCGGCGCCGGGGATCGCCAGTGTTGGCGGGCCCGGTGATTATCCCGTCTCCCCGGCCCAGCGGGCCCTGTACACCCAGGCCCGGTTGGACCCGGCGGGTTTGGCCTACAACCAGCCCGGCGGCCTCATGCTGGACGGGCCGGTCGACCCCGACCGGATGCAAGCCGCCTTCACGGCCCTGGTCACCCGTCACGAGGCCTTGCGCACGGTCTTCGCCGTCGACGAGGCCGGCGTCCCCTACCAGCGCGTCCTGCCACCCGATAAGGTCGAAGCCCGGCTGGAACGCGCCGAGGCGCCCGCACCGTCCGACCCGGCCCCCGACACGCTGCCGGACGAGGTGGTCGGTGACTTCCTTCGCCCGTTCGACCTGGCCACGGCGCCGCTGATCCGGCTCCGGCTCGTGACCCTGACCGGCGGCGAGCGGCCGCGGTCGGTGTTGTTGTTCGACGCCCACCACGCCGTCGTCGACGGCCAGTCCCTCACCGTCATCGTCCACGACTTCTGCGACCTGTATGCCGGCCGCACCCTCCCGGCGCCGCCGGCCGGTCCGAAGGACTGGGCCGCCCACCTCGCTGCCCGCCCCACCCGGACCGACCACCTCCAATGGTGGCGCGACCATCTCTCCGGCGGCGTCCCGGCGCTCGACCTGCCGGCGGACCGCCCCCGACCCCAGGCCACGCGCTTCGCCGGGGCGCGCCTCACCGCCGCCCTCCCCCCGGATCAAGCCACCGGCATCGAGCACATGGCGCGTACCGCCCACACGACCGAGTTCGCGGTCTGGTCGGCCGCCACCAGCACCCTCCTGTCCCGCTACGCCAGGACCGACCAGGTTGTCCTCGCCACGGCCTCAGCCGGGCGCGACGAGCCCGGCGCGGCGGGCGTGGTCGGCATGCTCGTCCAGACCCTGCCGCTCCTCCTGAGCCCGGGCCGGGCCGGTTCGTTCTCCCAGCTCGTCACCGACGCGGGAGCCGAGACGCTTCAGGCGATCGACCACCAGGACGTCGGACTCGACGAGATCCAGGCCGCCCTCCGGCGGCCGGGCGCCGCCCCGGTTCAGTTGACGCGCGCGATGGTGGTGCTGCAGAACGGCGAACCGCCCCGGTACGACCTGCCCGGCCTCGCCGTCCGCCCGTTCGAGCTGGAGACCGGCACGGCCAAGATGGATCTCGCGTTCGTCATCGCCCCCACCGCCGATGGCGGCCGCCAGATCCAGCTCGACTACAACACCGACCTGTTCGACCCCGCCACCGTCCAGCGATTGCTCGGTCACCTGCTCGCCGCGCTCAAGTCGGCCCTGCTCGCCCCCGCCACCGCTCCGAAGGACCTCGACCTCCTCGCCCCGGGGGAACGCGCGGCGATCCTCAGCCGCCTCTGTGACGGCCCGGCCGCGCCCCCGGCCCAAACCCTCGCGGAGTTGTGGGCCCACCAGGTGGCCGCCCACCCCGGCCGACCCGCTCTCACGGCCTGGGACTCCGGTTCCCACGCCACGACGCTCACGTACGCCCAGCTCGACGCGCGTGCCCGCGCCATCGCCGCCCGGATCGGCGCGGACCGCGCACCGGCCCGGGCCGTCGCCGTCCGCCTCGACCGCACGTCCGACCTCGTCGCCGCCACCCTCGGCGTGAGCCTGGCGGGAGCGGCGTGGGTGCCGCTGGACCCGGCCTGGCCGGACGCGCGCACGCGCTACGTCCTGCAGGACTCGGGCGTCCGCGCCGTCGTGACGGACCGGCCGCTGCCGGCCGGCGCGCTGCCGGTCGCGCCTCCCGCCGTCATCCGCCTCGACCTGGGCGCCGACACTCCGGTCGCCGTCCGGGGGGCCGATGCCGGCCGCTCGGTTTCCCTGGAGGATGTCGCCTACGTCATCTATACCTCGGGTACGACCGGACGGCCCAAGGGTGTGCTCGTGACCCACCGCGGCCTGGCCGGCATGGTCCGGATCGCGGACGACGGGCTCGGGTTCACGCCGCGGTCCCGCGTGCTCGGCTATGCGAACTCCGTGTGGGACTCCTCCGTCATCGAATGGTTCGGCGCGCTGCTGGGCGGCGCGAGCCTCGTGCTCGTCCCCGAGTTCCGCCGCACCGACCCGGCCTGGCTGAACCAGCTGATCCGCGACCGGCAGGTCACGGCCGCGGTCCTGACGCCGGCCGTCGCCGCGCTGCTCGATCTGTCCCCGCTCGACTCGTTCGCGAACTGCGGGGCCGCCGGCCGGCCGCTGCCCGGATACCCGGGCCGCGACTCCCATGGCTACGGCCCCACCGAGGGCACGGTCGCGGCCACGGTCTGGGTCAAGCCGGCGGACGCGCCGTGGCCGGCCGTCGTGCCGATCGGCCGGGCCGCCACCGGCTGGCGCGTCTACGTGGCCGAGCCGACTGGGGCCCTGGCCGGGCTCGGGATGCCCGGCGAGCTGCTCATCTCCGGACCCGGGCTCGCGGCGGGCTACCTCGGCCGGCCCGACCTGACCGCGGCCGCCTTCCCGCCGAACCCCTACCTCGGAGCACCCACGCCCGCCACCGCCGGCGACCCGTACGCCCACGTTTACCACACGGGTGATCTGGTCCGGTGGAACGGCGACGACCAGCTCGTCTACCTCGGTCGCACGGACGCACAGGTCAAGATCCGCGGCGTCAGGGTCGAACCCGCCGAGACCGAGGCCGTGCTCCTCGAGCTGCCCGGCATTCAGCAGGCGGCCGTCGTCCCCGTGTCCGGACCCGACGGTGAGCTTCAACTCGCCGCCTATGTGGTGCCCGGCCCGGGCGCGACGTGCGATCCCCCAGCGTTGCTCGGCGAACTGGCCCGGCGCCTGCCGCCCGCCCAGCTGCCGGCCTCCGTCACGCCACTCGACCGGTTGCCCCTGCTCGCCTCGGGCAAACTCGACCGGGCCGGCCTGCCGGAACCGGCGGCCCTTCCGGCCCGCGCCCACGTCAAACCCGAGAGCCCAGAGGAAAAGCTCGTGGCCGGCGCTTTCGCCGACGTTCTCGACCAGGCCGAGGTCGGAGCCGATGACGACTTCCTGCTCCTCGGCGGTGATTCGCTCAAGGCGATCCAAGTGGTGTCCCGTCTCATGGCGGCCGGCCTCACGGTCACCGTGCGCGAGGTCATGGAAGGGCGCACCGTCCGAGCCATCGCCGAAGCCGCGACGCCGGCTCCGGCCGCGACCACCGCGCCGAGCCGGCCCCGGACCGCCGCCCGACCGGCCGCCCCGGGCCTGAACGAAGCCGACATCGAAATCCTCAACCGCCTGGCCGCGTCCCAGATCCCGCCCGCCGGCGCCGAGTGACCAGCCAATCCACCACCAGTTCACGATAGGAGTTTTCCTCGATGGCATCCGGCAGCGAACTCGCCCCTGGAATCGAAGCCGTTTTCCCGCTCAGCCCCATGCAGGCGGGCATGGTCTTCGACGCCGCCCTCGCCGAGGGCGGACCCAGCGGCCCGGAGCGCGTGGGCGCGACCAGCGCTTACGCGATGCAAACGACCTTCCACATCACCGGCGCGTTCGACCCGGCCGCCGCCGAGACGGCCATCCAGCTGTTGCCGCGCCGCTACCCGCTCCTCAGGACGCTGTTCGCCTATCGCGGCCTCACGGAGCCGCGCCAGCTCGTGTTGCGGTCCCGGCGGCTCGGCTGGCGGACCGTCGACCTGACGGGCCTCGCACGCCCGGCGGCCGACGCCGAGCTGCGCCGCCTCGCGGCCCACGACTTGGACGAGGGTTTCGACATCGAACACGATCCGCTGTTGCGTGCCACGGCGGTCCGGCTCGCCGCCGACCGCTGGGCACTCGTGTGGACCATCCACCACCTGGTCGCCGACGGGTGGTCCGCCCCATTGTTGAACGCCACCTGGGTTCGCTGCTACGAAGCCCTGACGGGCGGGGCCGACCCGACGGCACTCGGCCGGGCGCTCGACGCCGAATGTGAGGCCGGCCTGCCGTTCAGCGACTATGTCGCCTACCTGGCCGGCCGCGACCAGGGTCCCGATCTCGAGTACTGGCGCGGCCTGCTCGACGGCGTTCAGCCCGCCGGCCGTATCGCGCCGACCGTTCCGCCGTACTCCCGGCCGCGACCGGAGCATGACAGCGGGCGCGGCCGCGCCACGCGGATCGTCGAGGGCGAGGCGGCCGACGCCATCGGGACGCTGGCCCGTGCCGCCCACGTCACACCGTCTTCGGTCGTGACGGCCGCCTGGGGTCTGGCCCTCGCGCGGCAGACGGGCTGCTTCGACCAGGCCACCGGCATGGTCGTCGCGGGACGCAACGCCCCCCTGCCCGGCATCGACCAGGCGGTCGGTCCGTACCTCAACACGGTCCCGCTGCGCGTCCAGCTCACCCCCGACACCACGGTGCACCAGCTGCTCACGGCCGTCCACGGCCAGGTCCTCGACGCCATCGACCACTCGCTGTGCGCCCTGCCGGAGATCGAGTCCGTCTCCGGCGTCGGCCGCGACCTCCTGGCCTCCACGTGTATCGTCGAACCGCCCGCCCAGCGGCCCGTCGAAATCCCCGGGCTCAGCATCACGGCCGAAGCGGCGCCGCAGTCCACCGGCTACCCGGTCGCACTGTCCGTGGTCATCGAGCCGGCGCGGATCGGCCTCGCGCTGCTCTACGAGGCATCCGATGTCGCCGAACAGGACGCCGAGCTGCTGGCCGACCGCGTCGCCGCCGCCGTCCGCGACCTGCCCGGGGCGCTCGAGGACCCGGCGCGGTCGCTCGCGCTCATGGACGGCGCCGAACGGGAACGCGTGCTCACGGTTTTCAACGACACGGGCCACCGGACCGGCCCGGACGCGGCCGAAACCGTCCTCGACCGGATCGGCCGGCTCGCCGCCGAAGACCCGGACACCACGGCTTTCATCTGCGGCGGCGAGACCTGGACCCGCGGCCGGCTCTGGGACGAGTCGGGGCGCCTCGCCAGGCGTCTGCTCCAGGCCGGCGTGACGCCCGGCGGGCTCGTCGCGCTCGCGGCCGAACGCCGCCCGGAAATGGTGCTCGCGCTGCTCGCGATCGCGCGCTGCGGTTGCGGCTACACGCCGCTCGACCCGGTCTATCCCCCAGAACGGATCCGGCGCATCCTCGACCAGGCGCACCCGCTGGCGGTCGTCACCGCCGGTGTGCCCGCGCCGCCCGTCGGCCCCGGCACGCCCGTCCTCGACGCGGTCGCCTTCCTCTCTCCCTACGCCACCCCCGGACCACGGATGGAACCGTCGAATCCGGCACTGCCGCACGTGACGACATCGTCCCCCGCTTACTGCCTGTTCACCTCGGGTTCCACGGGCCAGCCCAAGGGTGTGCTCGTCAGCCATGGCGCGCTCGCGAACCTGTGTCTGGGCCACCGTGTCCGCGACATCCTCGAGCAGGCCGGGCCCACACCGTGCCTCGTGTCCACGGCGAACTATTCGTTCGACGTGTTCGACGGCGAATATTGGCTCGCGCTCTCGCTCGGCATCCCGCTCGCGCTCGCCACGGACCGCGAGCTCGAGGACCCGGCCGCCTTCAGCCGTCTGATGCGCGGCACGGGCGGGAACATTCTGTTCGTGACACCGTCCAAGCTCACCTACCTGACTTCTCCGCCGGCCGACCCGGACTGCCTCGCCGGACTGAAGGCCGCCCTGATCATCGGCGAGCCGTCGGAGCCCCGGTTCTACGACCGTCTCAAGGCCCAGGCCCCCGATTGCCTGTATTACGACGCCTACGGCCCGACCGAGGCGACGGTCGCCTCCCACATCCGGCTCGTCCCGGACGCCGCCTCGATCGACGTCGGCACGCCGTTCGACGGCTATCGCGCGTATGTCGTGGACGAACCGTCCCGCGAAGCGTCGGCCGATGGCGGCGCCTCCCTCGCCGGGGTTGGGGCCGTGCTCGGTATCGGCTCCCCCGGCGAGGTCCTGCTGGCCGGCGACAGCCTGGCCGACGGTTATCTCGGCGACGAGGCCTTGACGGCCGCCCGCTTCGGGCCGGCCCCGTGGGACCCGGCCGAACGCGTCTACCGGACGTGTGACGTCGGTTATCTGCTGGCCGACGGCGGGCTCCAGGTCCTCGGACGGGTCGACGGGCAGATCAAGCTGCGCGGCCTGCGCGTCGAGCTCGGCGACATCGAGGCCGCGCTCCGGGCGCTGCCCGGTGTGGCCGATGCCGCCGCGAAGCTCGGCCACGTCCCGTCCGCGACGCCGGGCGCCCCGGACGAGGCGGCACTGTTCGGGTACGTCGTCGTCCGACCCGGGCAGGCCGTGGACCTCGACGCGGCCCGCGGCCGCCTCGCCGGCACCCTGCCCGAATACATGGTGCCGGCGGCCCTCACCGTCATCGACCAGCTCCCGTTCAACCGCAGCGGCAAGCTCGACCGTTCCGCCCTGCCGGACCTCGTGCCGGGCGCCGCCGCCCCGGCGCGCCCGGCGCCGGACCGTCCCGCCGGGAAACCCTTCGGCGACGGATCCGCCCATGCCGCCGTCCCGGCATCGGACACACCCTCGGGAGACGCCGCGGACGACGACGCCGGCCGCCACCCCGGGTGGGGCTTGCGCGGCGCGGTCCAGGCGGCCCGATCGCAGATCGACAAGGTCGTCGCCCAGGTGTTCGACGAGGTGCTCGGGCTGAAACGCGGCACGGCCGCGGCCTTCGACAACTTCTTCAACCTGGGCGGGCATTCGCTCAGGGCGATGCGCGCCGTCAACCTACTCGAACGGACCACCGGCGTGAGGCTGCCGCTCCGCGATTTCTTCGCCGCCCCCACCCCCGCCGGCATCGCCGCCCGCATCAAGGAACTCGCCAAGCGCACCCACGCCGCGGCTTCAGACCAGGACCCTGCCGAACCGGCGCCGACCCCCACGGAGCCCGCCCCGTGGAGCGGCACGTATCGCCCCACGCCCGCCCAGCTGACCGTCCTGCGCGCGGCCGACACCGCGGACGCCGGCACGGTCTACAACACTCCCTTCGCGCTCAAGCTCTCCGGCGCACCCGACCAGCTGCGCCTCACCGACGCGTTCGCGGCCCTCGTGAAACGCCACGACGCCCTACGCACGAGTTTCGCTCCCGGCCCCGACGGCGAGCCCCTCGCCACGGTCCACGCCGGCGTGCCCGTCACCGTCCCCCTGACCCAGGCCACGGGCCCCGACCAGCTCCGCGCGGTGTTCGACCGATTCGTCCGCCCGTTCGACCTGGCCAACGCCCCGCTCCTGCGCATCGAGCTGGTCCGGGCGCTGCCCTCGGAGGATGGACCGCACGGCCCCGACACCTGGTACCTGCTGCTGGACGCCCACCACGTGATCACGGACGGCACGAGCATGGGCGTCCTCGTCACCGACATTTGCGCCCTCTACGGCGGGGCCGTCCTGCCCGACCCGGGCGTCACCTATCGCGACTACGCCGAACGGGCCGACAGTCCGGCGGTGGCCGCCGCCCGCCGCTATTGGGACAACCAGCTGACCCCCGCGCCCGAGCCCCTCGACCTCCCGACCGACCGGCCGCGCCCGCGCACGCCGTCCGCCGCCGGCGCGGCCCTCACCTGGAGCGTGCCGGCCGGGCTCCGCACCCGGGCCGCCGCGCTCGCCGCCGCTGCCGGCACGACGGAGTTCGCGGTCGTCGCCGCGGCGCTCGCCGTCGAGTTGGCGCGGTACGCCCGGACGGACGATGTCGTCATCGCCGTCCCCGTGGCCGGGCGGCCGTCCGCCGATGTCGAACGGACCGTCGGCATGTTCGTCGCCACGGTGCCGCTCCGCGTCCCGGTCGACCCGGCCCAGTCCTTCCGGGACCTGCTGGCCGAGGTCAACGCCCGGGCCCTCGCGGCCGAGGACAACGCGATCGCCGCACCGGAGCGCGACGCCGAGGTCGCTCTCGCCTTCGAGAACACGGACCTGCCGACGGCCACGCTCGGGGCCATCACCGCGACTCCGGTCGACCTGCCGCACGGCACGACGCACTTCGACCTGTCCATCTCCGTGACCCCCGACGACTCGGCCGGAGCCGAGCCCACGTGGAACGTGGAGCTGGAGTACCGGACACAGCTGTGGCGGCCCGAATCCGTCCGGCTCATGGCCGACCACCTGTTCACGCTGCTCGGGTCCGCGCTCGACGAGCCCGACCGGCCGCTGGCCGAGCTGCCAATGACCGGACCAGCGGAGCTGGCGCGCCTGCGCGAGCTCGGGGCCGGCCCGGTCGACACCGAACCGCCGGCCGGCGTGGCCGCCCTGTTCGCCCGCGCCGCGGCCGCCCACCCGGACCGCGAGGCCGTCGTCTGCGACGGCGACACGTGGACCTACGAACGGCTGGGCCGCGCGTCCGCCGCCGTGGCGGCCCGGCTGCGGGAACTCGGGGTCGGCCTGGGCGATCGCGTCGCGCTGCTGGCGCCGCGCGCGCCCGCGCTGCTGGCGGCCGTCATCGGCATCGCCCGCGCCGGCGCCGCTTGGGTCCCGATCGACCCGACCTACCCGCCCAAACGCATCGCCTACGTGCTCGGCGACGCCGCCCCCGCGGCCATCGTGCTGGGCTGCGACACCCCGGCCTCCGTTGAATTCCACCTGCCGGTGCTCGACCTCCGGACCATGGCCCTCGAGGGCCCCGCCGGCCCGGCCGACTTCGTCGACGTCCCCACAGGACCGGACGATGTGGCCTACGTCATCTACACGTCGGGCACCACGGGTCGGCCCAAGGGAACGGCCGTCCGGAACGCTGGGATCGGCTCGCTCGTCCGGTTCGCCGTCACGGCTGCGGACGTCGCGCGCACGCCGGACGGGTCGGACGGCTCGGACCGACCGGACGGGCCGGACGTTGAGCGCGCACCGCACCACATCTTCGGGTTCGCGAACCCCGTGTTCGACGCCTCCGTGTTCGAGTGGGCCCTCTCGATCCTCGCGGGCAACACCCTCGAGCTCGTCCCGGACGCCCGGCTCGACGACCTCGACTGGATGAACCGGCTGATCCGCGAACGTTGCACGGCCGCGGTGCTCACGCCGCCCGTCATCCCGATGTTCGACGTGACGCCGCTGGCCGTCCTGTTCTCCGCCGCCGCGGAGGCCCGGCCCGTGCGCGGGTTCCACGGTCGGTTCATCAACGCCTACGGCCCGACCGAGGCGACCGTCGGGGCCACGAGTTGGACCCGGCCCGATGGGGCCGATTATCCGGCGCCGATTCCGATCGGCCGGCCGAGGATAGGCGTCGATTGTCAGGTGGTCGATGCCGGTTTGCGTCCCGTCGGTCTCGGCGTGCCCGGCGAGCTCGTGTTGGCCGGTCCGAGCCTGGCGGCCGGCTACCTCGGCCGCGACGACCTCACCGCCGCCGCCTTCCCCGAGCTCCCCGCGTCCCTGCCGCCCGACGACGCGCACTGCGCCGCCTGGGTGCGGCGGCCCGAGCGGCTGTACCGCACCGGCGACCTGGTCCGGTGGGACCCAGACGGCCAACTCGTCTACCTCGGCCGGATCGACCGGCAGGTCAAGATCCGCGGCCAACGCATCGAGACCGCCGAGGTCGAGGCCCGCCTGTGCGCCCTGCCCGGCGTCAAGGCCGGCGCGGTCGTGGCACGCCCCGACCCCTCCGGCGAGCTCGCCCTGTACGCCTACGTGGTTCGGGAGACCGGCGCGACCAGGCCCGACGATGACGCTGACCGACCCGCGCTCACGGCCGCCGACGTGCGCCGCGGCCTGGCCGAAACGCTGCCGCGCGGGTGGCTGCCGAACGCCATCGGGTTCATCGACCGCATCCCCGTGACGCGGTCCGGCAAGCTCGACGCCGCCGCACTGCCCGACCTCGCCCAATCCGCGCCCGAGGCCGGGCCCGCCCAGGCACACGGGTCCGACGCCTCCTGGACGCCGACCCAGGCCGCCCTCGCGCGCGCTATCACCGATGTGCTCGGCACTCCCGCCCGAATGACGGACGACTTCTATCAGCTCGGCGGTGATTCGATCTCCGCGATTCGCGTGGTCGGCGAGCTGCGCGGCGCCGGTTGGTCGGTTCGGGCCGCCGATCTGCTCGGCGCGCTCACACTCAGCGACGCCGCCAAGGCGATGGCGCCGGCCGCGCCCGACGAACCCGACGTGCCCGACCATCCGGTGCCCGCGCTCGCCGATCCGGTCGGCCCCGCACCGGCCGCCCGCCCGGCGGCCCGGACCGTCACCGACGAGGACAACACCGTGCCGCTCGGCCCCGTGCAGCGCGAGTTCTTCCGTGCCTCGACGGGCCGGCTCGGCCACTTCTGCCAATCGGTGTTCCTCGTGGCGGACCACCGCCTCGACGCCGGCCTCGTCTCCCGCGCGCTCGATGCCGTCATCGACCACCACAACATGCTCCGCGCGACCTTCCCGGAGCCCGGCGGCCCGGCCCGGATCGGCGCCCCCGGCACCGGCCGCGCCCGCGTGATGGAGGCCGACCTCACGAGGGAGCCCGACCCCGCGGCCTGCGCCGAACGGGCGGGTGGGGCCCTCCAGGCCGGCTTCGACATCGTCCACGGGCCGCTCGTGGCGGCCGCGGTGTTCCACTGCGCCGACGCCGACCGCCTGCTGCTCGCGATTCACCACCTGGTGGTCGACGCGGTCTCCTGGCCCGTGATCCTTGAGGACCTGGCCACCGCGCTCGCGGCCCTGGCCCAGGGGCGGACGCCCGCGCTACGGCCACCGAGCACGACCTACCGCCACTGGGTCGAGGCCCTACGCGGCTACGGCGAGACGGCCGCCGCGAAGGACCAGACCGAGTACTGGCGTGCCGTCGCCAGCGCCGTCACCGTAGCCGACGGTCTGAGCCGCCTCATGCTCGACACCCCAGCTCCAGGGGCCGACCGGCTGCCGCGCGGGCTCGTCACCGGCGGGCTCGGGACGGCGGTCACGCGCGGCCTCATGGACGCGGCCACCCGCACGGGCGCCGGCCTCGAGACGTTCGTGTTGACGGGCGCCGCGCTCGCGGTGGCCGACGTCACCGGCCAGAGCCGCGTGGCGCTACGGCACGAGACCCATGGTCGCCACGATTTCCCGGGGGCGCCGCCACTCGATCGCGTGGTCGGCTGGTTCACGTGCCTGTACCCGCTGGCTCTCGATGTCTCCGGTGGCCCCGCCAAGGCGCTGTCCACGGTCGCCGCGGAGACCGCTCACGTCCCCAACCGGGGCTTGGCGTACCAGCTGTTGGCCGGTCGCGACGTCCCGCTCGTCACGCCCGCGTTGACGGTCAATTACCTCGGGGTCAGGGCCGTGGCCGCGAGCGGCCGTGCGGGGTTCGCACCGTCCGATTGGCCGACCGGGCCCGCGGCCGGAGCGCGCGTCATGGTCGCCTCGCCGATGATCATGGATTGTTCGGTGGACGCTGGCCGGCTCGGATGGAACGTGGGCTATGACCCGACACGGGTCCCGGCCGACGTGCCCGGACGGATCGCCGATTGTCTCGGCGCGCGGCTGACCGACCTGGCCGCCGCGGCGGCCACTCTGCCGGACGGTTCGCTCAAGGCCGACGCCGTTCGCGCCACGGCCGAGCCCGCGCCCGTTCCGGCGGACCTGGGCTCCGATGAGTTGGAGGAGATTCTCGGGGCCTTCTGAGCTTCAGCCCTGCGCGATGGCGTGGACCGTGGCCTGTGCGATCTGCGTGACGATCAGCGTGACGAGCTGGTCCGCCTGCGCCGGGCTCATGGTGCCCGGTTGGTAGACCACCACGACCCGGAGCTCGCCGTGGATCACGCCGGCTTTGATGTTGACGGCGTGCCATGGCGGGTTGACCGGGTCCGAGTCGTGGCCGGCCGGCCAGTCGGACAACCCGGCGCGCGCCCGGCCGTGGGCCGGTGCGATCTCTCCGTGATAGCCGACGGCGACCCTGGGCCGGAACTCCGGCACGCGTCCGGCGGCCGTGAGGACCCGGTACCCGAAGCCCTTGTCCGGCACGCTCGCGAGACGGCGGACCGTGCGGGTGATGGCGTCGCGCCATCCTGCGTCGTAGCCCGTGCCGGCCGCCGCGGGAGCGCCCGGCAGGGCCAACGGGAAGCCCGTGGTGAACCGCCCGACGGTGTGCGAGACGTCCGGCGCCCCGGTGACCGCTCCTCGGCCGTCGACCTGGATGTCGACCCCGACCTCGGACCGCGCGAAGGCCTGGCCGAGGGCGCGGCCGACGCCGGCGTAGACGAGCGCGGCGGTCGAGGCGTTCAGGGCGATCCCGGCCCCGCCGAGCAGCGCGGCCGTGGTCTGCCGGTCGAGTGAGGCGATGGCCCGCCCGGGGAGCCCGGACGGCAGTGTCACTGGAAGGTCGAGGGCGCGAATCTGGTCCACTTCCCGCACCCAGGCGGAGATCTCCGCGTCGTAGCGGCCGCCCGCCGTCTCGGCCGCCATGTAGGAGGTCCACGCGCCGAACGGCGCCGTGGCGGGGACCAGCCGCGGTTCGCGGCCTTGGGCGAACGCCTGGTAGGCGTCGAGCAGGTCCTCCACGAGGATGGGCCAGGAGCCCGTGTCCACGACGAGGCCGTGCGCGGCCAGCAGCAGGTGGTCCTGCGGCCGGGAGCCACCTCGTTTCAACAACAGGGCCCTGGCCACGGGCCCGCCCACCGGGTCCAGCCCGCGTTGGATCGCCTCGGCGCGCCATTCGCGCCACGCCGTGTGGTCCATGTAGTCGGGTTTGTCCTGCGCGACGTCGAGCGGGATGGTGCCGGGGGCTTGGGGCCGGATGATGCCGTGGCTGATGGGCCCGGCCGGATCGAACGGAAACGCGGCCCGGAGCTGGCCGTGGCGGGCGGCCACGAGGTCCAGCGCCGTTCGCAGCGGCTCGGGTTCGAAGTGGCCGCGCAGGTAGAAGTGCTGGTTGGAGTGGTGCGGCGCGGGGAGCGGGGCGCTGAGCCAGCGGCGTTGCGATGGGGAGAGGGTGAACCGTTCGGTGACGGGTGGGCCGCCGCCCTCGGTGGCGGCGGCGTCGCCACCACGGGCGGATTCAGCGTGTGAAGGGACTAGCACCCGGCCATCTTAAATTTGCCGGCAGCTTAACTCCATGGGTTTCGCTGAGGGCGCAGTCAGGGCGCTCAAAACATAGTGAAAACACTCAAACGGCGCCCGACCGGCCCGCATCCCGGCGGCCCGCCGGACCGTTCACCCCTCGGCCACGGCCGCCACGATCGCGGCCACGACCTCCGGCACGTGCTCACGGATGTAGAAGTGCCCGCCCGGCAGGTCGAGCCGCGCCAGGGGGCCCGTGGTCCGCGCGCGCCACGCGTCGAGGTCACCGGCGCCGCACGACGGGTCCTCCGTGCCGCCCACGGCCAGGATCGGCACCCCGGCCAGGACGCCCGGGCTCATGCGGTGCGCCCGCAGCAGGTCCAGATCCTGCCCGATCACATCGAGCGAATGGTCCCTCAGCTCCGGGACCTTCTCCACCTCGGCGAACAACGGATCGAGCCGCAGCACGCGCTCCGCGAGCCCCGACCCGACCGCGCCGGCCCCGTCCGCCGGATCGAAGAACCCGACCTCGTCCGCCGGACTCTTGCCCGACACGCCGAGCAGCACCGGCGGCCGGCCCGTCCCGGCCAGCCGCAGCGCCAGCTCGAACGCGACCACCGCCCCCATCGAATGCCCGAACAGCACGACGCCGCGGCCGCCGGCGCCCGGCGCCTCGGGCGCCCCGGTGAACTCCCCGAGCACGCCCTCGACGATCTCGCCGAGCGTCGAGACGCGCCGCTGCTCGATCCGGTCCTCCCGGCCCGGATACTTCGCCGCGAACAGCCGCCAGCCCGCCGGCAACAGCCCGCGCCACGGCGCGAAGAACGACGCGGCCCCGCCCGCGTGCGGCAGGCCGACCAGG